>NZ_JBHWZY010000020.1:0-18892 GCF_042727815.1 Nocardia sp. NPDC060220 | reverse complement strand
TTATAAGAGACAGGACTGCGGTACTACCCCCGCCTCGGTCTTCGGTAGCGGGGCAGGGCGGTCCGGTTGCCCTGCCCCGCTACCTCATCCGATCAGTTCCGGCGCAACGCCAGCACCGGAATGGTGCGGATGCCCTTCGTCTTCTCCTCGTATCCGGCGAAACCGGGATACCGTCGTGCCTGCTCGGCGTAGAGGCGGTCGCGTTCGTCGCCGGTCACTTCGGTAACGGTGACCGGAAAGGTCTCGGTGCCGACCTCGGCGTCGGCCGCGCCCGCCGAGATGAGGTTGTAGTACCAGTCGGGATTGGTGGGGGCACCGGCTTTGGAAGCGAAGACGTACACGAGCTTCGGGTCGTTCTCGTCGGCCAAGTACATCATCGGAGACACCAGTTGCCGGTCGGTACGCCGCCCTCGGTGATGCACCAGCACCATCGGCGCACCCTCGAACGGCCCACCGACGCGCCCTTCGTTGGCTCGGAACTCGGCGATGATCTTGCTGTTCCAGTCCTGTGATTCGCTCATGCCTGGCATCTTCTCCCCCGGCCCGCTCGTGCGCGAGCAACCACGCTCACGGCTCGTCGAGTACTTCCTGCAGGCGGGCGGCGAAGGTGACGGCATCGTTGACGAATCCGATGTGGTCGCCGGGGAACAGGACCGGGTCGACGCCCAGCGCCGATGCCAGTTCCCGCGAGGTGCGATCGCAGAACTGACCGGTGGACTCGGCACCGATCCCGACGATCACCCGGGTCGGGATCGAACGCAGCAACGGCGGGTCCGGTACCCAGGAGGTGGTCGGGCGCAGTTCATGGGCGAACCAGAAACGTTCGCTGGCGACCTGTCGGGGATCGCGGTCGCCGCCGAAGATCTCTACGAGCATCGGTTCCGGGATGGCAATAGTGGCTTGGGCGAAGAACTTTCGCCAGGCGCCGATCACATCGCCGGTGGCGTAAGTGGCGACGATGTCCTCGGTGAGTGGGCGCTGGGCTTCGGCGTCGGGGAGCAGTTCACGCAGCGGCGCCTCATGGGCCACGACAGTGGTGACCAGGTCGGGGTTGGTCTGGGCCAGGGCCAACGCGGTGACCGCGCCACCGCTGGATCCGAACACCACGGCCGGGCCCGCGCCGAGATGGGTGATGAGCTGGGCGAGGTCCCCGGCGCGGGCGAGCACCGTCGAATCCTGATTCGGGTCGTCGAGGGGGCTGCCGAAATGCCCGCGCGGATCGGTGGTGAGCACGGTGTTGGTGGTGGCGAGTTGTTCGGCGGCCGCGGCGAACGAGGCGGCGTTCATCGGGGCACCGACGAGGACGAGCAGCGGTCCCGCACCACGGACCTCGTAGTACAGGCAGGCGTCCGGCACCACGAGGGTGCCGGTGGTGACGGCGGAACTGGCGGTCATGAGGCTCTCCCGGATCTCGGCTACAGGTAGCACTCATACAGACGGTGCGCGCCGGAAGAACTCATCGCTCGCCACGAACATTCTTTTCCGACAATCTCTTCCGCAGGTCATGCGAATTTCTGCGGTGGCCCCTGGGGTGCCGACGTGCAGGCTCAGCGAGCACACGGCCAGCGCGTGGAGTGTACAGACGTGCACTGAATGCTCTCGAGCCCTCCTCGTCAAAGGACGGGCAAGTGCGCGAACATGACGGAGAGAGCCAGCCTTGGCGCGCCCGACGAGGTGATGCGTCAGGGGCGCTCGGTGGGCAGTTCGCCGTACAGCTGCCGCGCGCGAGCAGTCAGCAGCGGCAGCACAACGGTGCGCCAGGTCGGCAGGTCCACAGCTTCGGATCGCCCTTCGACCAGCACGGACGCCCCGGACAACGCGTCCGCATCGTCGACGTCGACCCCGGTCACCTGGACGATCTCACGCCGCAGCAGCGTCACGAACTCCGTCGCGGTCTCCGGCGGGACCTGCGCGCAGACCTTGTCCCGCACCGCATTCCAAGCCACCGGGTCCGCGGGCGACCCCCAGTGGCGCGGTCGCCGATCGAAGAGCCGGGCTATCTCGGAAGAATCTGGCACCCGCCGAATCCTACCGAGACCCGCTCGCCGCCGCCGCGGGGACTTCCCGCGAACGCCGCAGCGGTGTGGAGGAATCCGCGCGGGCGCGCACTCAACGGCGGCGGCGAAGCTCGTCAGCGCTGGCCCGCAGCGTTCCGGCGACCAGTTCACGTCCCTCGTGCGCCAGATCGACCACCTCGCGCGCGCTCTTGCGACCCGCGTCGCCCAAGATGGCGGCGAGCGCGGTACCGGTGCGGCGTGCCGCGATGGACAGCTCGTGGATCAGTTCTCGGCCGGGTTCGAATTTGTCCATCTCGGTGGAACTCCATTCGCAGTGCGGGCCAGCTCGGATGCCTGGCAACACATCAGTGTACAGTCGTGCGCCGAACTCGTGTCAACCCCCGAATCCGGCACTACAGTCCGCCCGTCACCTGAACACGAATCAGTGCGACGCCGCATGTCCTGAACGCGTCCTCCTGGCCACCGGAACACCGGTGCCGCGCAGCCGGGGAGCTGCGCGGCACCGGGGAGGTGAGTTCAGTTGTAGGAGTTGGCAACCCCGTCGAGCAGGTGCTCGAGGGTCTCGTAGGCCGGCACGTCGACGACGTCGATCAGATCGGCGGCCACCGGCACCGAACGTTCGGCGGCAACCGAGGTGAACTGGGTGGTGTCGCCGGTACGGAAGCCGTGTTCGGCGGCCAGGCGACGCAATTCGGCGTTGTCGGTGAGCAGTTTGCCGATCTTGTCGCCGGTGGCGTCGAGCGGGACGAGGGTGTGGCTCGACAGGACCGTCGGGGTCGGATAGGTCAGCACCATGTCCGGCTTGATCCGGCCCTTGCCCGCGGCTTCGACGAACTGCGCCTCGTAGATACAGACCAGCGGGGTCGGGCCCATGCCGTTGGTGAGGTACTGGTTGAACGGTCCGTCGCTGCTGTTGTCGGTGTAACCCTGGGCGAGGAACAGTTTCGACAGTGCCGACAACACGTGCTGTTCGGCGGTGGCGCCGCGCACGATGGTGTGGTCGTTGGCGACATAGCTGGCGATCGAGAGGTACATGGCCGCGGAGTTCGAGCTGCGCGGGTCGGTCGTCGAGACCAGGATGTTCTTGGCGACCGGGTAGGTGGTGTTGTCGGGCAGGTCGTCCCACTGCACGCCGGTCCCGGCCAGCTCCAGGTACTTGCCCATGTCGAACGTCGCGACCGGGCCGGGCTTGATCACCCCGGCCGCTGTGAGCAGGTCCGCGATCGGCCGGTAGGTGGCGATGGCGATCGGTGACGAGAACGGCGTGTACTTGGTGGTGATGTTGCGCTGGCGCTGGATTCGCTCGGCGGCCGGAATGCTCGACGGGAACGCGAAATCGAACGCACCGAGGTCGACGGTGGTCGCGATCTGGCGCGAACCGGCCGGTTCGACCTCGACCCGAAGGCCGTTGTCGGCGAGCACCTTCGCCACGCGCTCGTCGGCGAAGAACGACATCTTCTCCGACCCCACCACCCCGCGCACCACCGTCACGGCGGCGACAGGAGCGGCGGCCGGCGCATCGGCACCGCCGGGCAGGAGCACGAGTCCGGCGACGACACCGGCCACGACCACAGCCGCGCCGATCGACAACGGCACCACCGCACGCCTGCTCACCGCGCGCTTCGGCGGTTCCTCGGTGGTGTTCGACTCGCGCGCGATCAGTTCCGCGGCGCGCACGCCGGCCGCGGGGGCAGGAACCCGTACCGTCGGGTCGGGATCGGCGAGTTCGCGGCGCACGATCCGCTCGACCAGGATCGGCACGAACTCCCGGATCGGTTTACCACTGAATCGGTGGTGCGCGGCGCCGACCGCCGACGTCACCTGGTCGACGGGGACGTTCTCGGACAGGTCTTCGACCAAACTCTCGGTCATGCGCCGCATAGCCAGCTCTTCACGCTGGACGGCATCGGCAGCTACGCCGGGGACTACGCGCGACACCACATTCTCCTGGGCTCACAATCGGGCTGCGGACGCGGCGCGCCGAACAGGGCCCTCCCCGTGCGCACGCCGCGGGCCACGCTACCGTCGCGCAGCACAGATACCCCAGCCGTGAGCGAGGGTGCACGCAGAGTTCAGCGCTCGCTCGACTGCCCGCAATGTCACGTTGTCCGCGAGTTCGCGTAAACCTCGAATCTTGAAGTCGCAGTGTGTGATTCGCTACTGCAGCCCGGTAGCGGCCCGAACCGGCGGCGGCTGCTCCTCGGTCGCGGACCCGCGCGCCGCCTGCATCGCCGCCCGCCCGAGCCCACCGGCGAGCAGTTCCATCACGGCGATCACGACCAGCCCGCCACCGGCCATCGTGGCCAGCCCGGTGACCGTCTGGAAGGTGATCGCGATGATGGCGATGCCGATCGCGGTGGTGGCGAGCCCGCACAGTTCGTGCGCCCAGCCGTCCTCGACGCTGTCGTCCCACGCGGCGACCAGCGCGTGCACCACACCGCGCACCGACCAGCCGATGCCGATCCACAGGGCCAGCAGTTCGATATTGCCGCCCTGGAAGGCCAGGCCCGCCAAGATCCCCGTCAGTGCGGCGCTGACCAGTACCAGCACCCGCAGCGGGAACGCGATCCGTGCCATGAACGCCAGATACACCTGCACCACGGTGCTCAGGATCAGCGAGATCCCGAACAGCGTCGCCAGCGTGGATTCGGCGCGCCCGGGCCACAGCAGCAGCGCCACACCGAGCAGGAACGAACATCCGCCGGCGACGAGCATCGCGGTGCGGGTCCGATCCGCGCTGCCGGTCATGTCAGCCGCTCCAGCAGGTAGGGCGCAGTCCGGCTGACCGCACTGTCCGCCACCTGTTTCGGTGTCCCCTGCGCCACGATCCGGCCTCCCTGCCCGCCGCCGCCCGGTCCCATGTCGATCACGTGGTCGGCCCCGGCGACAACGGTCATGTCGTGTTCGACCACCACCACACTGGCGCCGCTGTCGACGAGCGAATTCAGTTGTGTCATCAGGATATCGGTGTCCGCCGGATGCAGCCCGGTAGTCGGTTCGTCGAGCAGGTAAACCGTGCCCGCGCGCCGGGCCCGCTGCAATTCGGTGGCCAGTTTCACCCGTTGGGCCTCACCGCCGGACAGTTCGGTGGCGGGTTGGCCCAGCCGCAGGTAGCCGAGGCCGACATCGCGCAGCGTGCGCAGGGCACGCGCGACGACGTCGACGTCGTCGAGGAAGTCGGCGGCCTGGTCGACGGTCAGATCGAGCACCTCGGCGATGGTTTTGTCGCGGTAGGTGATGTCGAGGGTTTCGGGGTTGTAGCGCGCACCGTGGCAGGACGGGCACGGACTGTAGGTGCTGGGCAGGAACAGCAGCTCCACGGTGATGTATCCCTCGCCCTGGCAGGTCGGGCAACGGCCTTCGGCGACATTGAACGAGAACCGGCCGACACCGTATCCGCGGGCTTTGGCGGCGTCGGTCGCGGCGAAGAGTTTGCGGACCGTGTCGAACAGGCCGGTGTAGGTGGCCAGGTTCGACCGTGGGGTGCGCCCGATCGGCGCCTGATCGACTTCGACGACCCGCACGATGTCCGGGTCGGCGGCGGCGGTCGTCGACACAGCGTGCAGCAGAGTGGATTTGCCCGAACCGGAGACGCCGGTGATGGCGATGAACACCCCGAGGGGGATGTCGGCGTCGAGGTCGTGCAGGTTGTGGCTGGTGACGGCGCGTAATCGGAGCTCGCCGGTCGGGGTGCGGGCCGCGCGCGGTGGGCGGACGATCTCGTCGAACAGGTAGGGCCGGGTGACCGAGTCGGCCACCTGCCGCAACCCCTCGACCTCACCGGCGTAGAGCACCTCACCGCCGTTCACACCGGCGCCGGGACCGATGTCGATGAGCCAGTCGGCGTGGCGGACGACGTCGAGATCGTGTTCGACCAGGAACACGCTGTTGCCCGAGCGCTTGAGCCGGTCCAGCACTGTCGTCAGTGCCGCGGTGTCGGCCGGGTGCAGTCCCGCCGAGGGTTCGTCGAGAATGTAGACGACGCCGAACAGGCCCGACCGCAACTGCCCGGCCAACCGTAATCGTTGCAGCTCACCGCCGGACAATGTCGGGCTCTCCCGGTCGACGCTCAGATAGCCGAGCCCGAGCTCGATGAGCACATCGATGCGGGAGGTGAGGTCCTGGGTGAGTACCGCCACGGCTTCTGTGCCGGGGGTGTAGGGGCGCAGCACCTCGACGAGTTCGCTGAGCGGCAGGTCGGCGAACTCGGTGATGTTGTACCCGGCGAAGGTCACCGCGAGCGCTTCGGGTTTGAGTCGTCGCCCCGCACACAGTCCGCAGACGGCGGTGTGCAGGTATTCGGCCGCGCGGGCCCTGGTCGCCGCGCTCTTGGATTCGGCGTGCGAGCGCAACAGCAACTGCTTGGCGCCGGTGTAGGTGCCCTGATAGGGGCGGTGGATGCGATGCGGTTCGCGCACCGGTTCCACTGTGACCACCGGCTTCTCCTCGGTGAACAGGATCCATTCGCGGGCGGCGGGTGAGAGTTCACGCCACGGGCGGTCGATGTCGTAGCCCAGCGCGCCGAGTACGTCGCGCAGATTCTTGCCCTGCCAGGCACCGGGCCACGAGGCGATCGCGCCCTCGCGGATGCTCAGCGACGGGTCCGGGACCATCGACGCCTCGGTGGCCTCGTGGACGACGCCCTGTCCGTGGCAGCGCGGGCAGGCGCCTTCGACGGTGTTCGGGGAGAACGCGTCGGAGTAGAGACGGTTGGTGCCCTCCGGGTAGTGCCCGGGGCCCGTCCTGGCCGGGGTGTCGGGATAATCGCCTTCGCGGGACATGAGCATGCGCAGCGTGTTCGAGATCGCGGTGACGGTGCCGACCGTCGAGCGTGACGACGGCGAGGACCGGCGCTGGGCCAGGGCCACCGTCGGCGGCAGGCCGGTGACGGTGTCGACATCGGGCGCTTCCACCTGGTTCAGCAACCGGCGGGCATACGGTGCCACCGATTCCAGGTAGCGGCGTTGCGATTCCGCGTAGAGCGTGCCGAACGCCAACGAAGACTTGCCGGAACCCGACACTCCCGTGAAGGCGACCAGGGCATTTCGTGGCATGTCCGCGTCGACATCACGCAGGTTGTGGACCCGGGCGCCACGCACCCGAACCGAAGAATCGACCTCGTGCGAATCCACAGCTACCCACCGTACTCCCGGGGGAGCAACCTTCGGGGCGAACGCGCCCGTTGCCGAGATATTAGAAGAACCACCCCAATTGCGGGGCACGGTCGGTGGTGAAGGCTTCGTCGAACGCACGCAATGCCTTCGGATCCTCGACGGCGATCCGGTGCGCGGCGGCGAACGTGTTCGCGCGATGGGCACCGAAGTAGAGAGCGCCGAGAATATTGATATCGAAGCCGAGAGTCGCTGTCCGGGTGGTCGGCTCGCACTCGGCGACGCCGTCGCGGATCCGCAGGGCGAAGTTCCCGCCGGCGTCGCGGAACGGATCGCGCACCGCCACGACGGTATCGAGGTCGGCGCGGTAGGCGCGGGCGGTCAAAGCGGCGGGGACATCCATGACCCGCGCCCACAGTGCGTCACCGCGGTGGGTCATCTGCACGGTGCGCGGGTCGGTGAGCATGTAGGCGAGCGGATCGTCGTCGGCGATCTCGGCTTCCACGGTGTCGACGAGATCCATACCGAGCAGCACCCGCCACAGCGCGGCGTGCGCGTCCGGGGTGACCGCACGCAATTCCCACACCGAGGCGATGTCACGGTTCTCGCGCCGCGAGCGCCGATAGAGGGCATAGCCGTCGGCGTGCAGCAGGACGAACAGCGTGGTCGCACCGTGGCGGTGGCGTTCTATGTCGGCGAAGAACAGGTCCCACTTGGCATCCGGCCGAACCTGTGCCCCCGCCGTCACCTGCTGCCAGCGCTCGTAGATCTCGCGGATCCGCGGGGCGGCATCGTGCAGTGTCTCCAAGGTGACGCCACCGGGATCCGGTGTGGTGGAACGGAATTCGGCACGCCGCGGATCGATGGAGATCGCGGTGTCGATGACGGCCACCTCGTAGCCGAACCGCCCGTAGATCGTGCCCTCGCTGGCCGTGAAGATCGTCAACGGCAACCCGTCGGCCTCGGTCCGAGCATGCTGGGCCCGATACAACTCGCGCAGGATCCCCCGCCGCCGGTGCGTCGGCGCCACCGCGACCCCCGACACTCCACACGCGCGCACCGTCCGCTCCCCCGGCACCGTGATCGTCATCGTCCGATCCACCGTGTGCCCGACGATCCGGTCGCCCTCCACCGCGACCAGTGACCGTTCGACCGGAAAGACCGCTCCCCGGTATTCGTTCTCATCGCTCCCGTACCGCATCCCGAACCCGGCCTCCTGCAACCCCGCGATCGCCGCGGAGTCCGCGGGAGTCGCCGTCCGAACGCACACGCTCTTCGCCGATGCCATGCTCGTACCCTGCCACGCCACCCCGCCCCGGCACATCCGGTTTTCTCCCCGGCAGAGCACGTGTCGGTCCGTCCCGCACGGGCAGCGCTATGCCCAGTCGGTCACCACGCTGATCAACTCGACAACCGGGCCCAGCGCCGAGGGTGCGGCGACCGAACCGGCTCCGCCGACCCACAACGACACCGGCACCCGATGGAATCGCACGGCAGCGGACCCCCAGGGCACATCGGTGTGCGCGACGCCGTCCACAGCCAGGCCGAGGTTGCCGTCGGCCGACCCGGCCGGTGTCACAACGACCGTCGGGTCGGTCGTGTCGCTCAGACTCTGAGCCTGAGCGGTCGCGCGGCCGGTCAGCAGATCGATGACGGCGGCGATCGCGACCGGATCGCGGGTCGCGTCGTAGATCCAGCGCCGGCCGAGCACCCCGTGCTCGGCAGTGCCGATCAGCGCCGAGTCGCCGCCGTGCAGCGGTGCCCCGCGATAGGTCATCGGCACCTGATACAGCACCTGGTCGGCACCGGACCCGTCGACGAACAGCACGAATTCGATCCCGACCTCTCCGGCCGGGTCGTCGAGGCGGAAGCCACCGACTCTGTCCAGGCACGGGGTCGTGCCCAGGTACCAGTGCCGACTGGGCAACCACGCCGCGACGAGATCGCGCTTGGACGGGGTGACGGTGGTCTGATGGATCACTGCCATCGGGGGCCTCAGCCTTTCGCGGTCATGGCGCGCACGTCGGGCAGGGTGCCGATGCGCTGGGTGGTCGGACGGCCGGGGGCGGCGGTTTGGGGCGAGCCGGTGGTGCGGAGCAGGGTCCGGATCTGGCCGGGGGTCGCGCGGCCGGGGCCGGTGGTGCGAATGCCCTGGTAGGCGGCGATGGCGCCGACGACGATCGGAGACGCGCTGGAGGTGCCGCTGAATTCGTCGGTGTACCAGAGGTCTTCGTCGGGACCGCCTTGCAGGTCGCCGTAGCCGGTGGTGGTGACTTCGCGACCCCAGCCCTGGGTGTCGAGGCGGGCGCCGTGGTTGGAGAAGTCCAGACGCGAGCGGGCGGGCCCGTGGTCACGGCCGTGCAGGCCCGGCGGTGGGGCGCCCGCGCCGACCAGGATGGCACCGGAATCGGCGGGGCCCGCGCGAAACGGGTTGTGCCAGGTGGCGGGAAAGTCGCCGGGACGGGTGTCGTAGACGGCGTCATCGAGGTTCTCGCCGCCGTTGCCCGCCGCTTCCACGACGACGATGCCCCGGCTCACCGCGTAGCGGATGGCGGCCAAGTCGTCGGGCCACCATTCCACGGCGATGTAGCCGCGCTGATCGGGAGTGGCCTGGTAGTCGAATCGTGGTCCGGGGCGGTGCAGTTCGATGAGCACGATGTCGCCGGGATGCAGAGCGTCGGCCGCGGAGCGGATCGCGGCGGCCGAGCCGATGCCGAAGATCGAGATGGCCCTGATGTGGGCGTCGGGTGCGATTCCGGTGACGCCGAATTCGTTGAGGTCGCCACTGATCTCGCCGGCGACGGCGGTGCCGTGGTTGCGCCATCCCAGATCGGCGGAGGCGGTACCGCCGATGACTCCGCCCTGGTTCTGTCGCAGATCTTCGTGGGTGAACCGCCACGCGCCCTCGACGTCGATCACCCGCACGCCGGTGCCGAGCCCGCCGGGCCGACCATGTGCCCACACCGCGTCGATGCCGTGCGGTGCGGCGTCGAGATAGGCCTGTCTGACCCGGAAATCGGGTGTCACAGCGGGCGCTCGCGGTGCGACGATGTTCTCCGCGAGGGGTGCCAGCGGTGGTTCGGCCGCCGGCTTGACGTAGGCGGCGGCGACGGTGTCGTCCTCGCGCAGCCGGTGCGCGAGCTCTCCGAGGTCGCCCAGTTCACCGTGCACCGAGTAGTAGCTGAGGTACTCCCCCGCGACCGGCGCCTGCGGGGTATCGGCCAGGCGGGCCGCGAGCCGGTTGTCCGGGCCGAAGATCGGTACCAGACGCGCGGTGGCGGGCAGGAGCTCGTCGACCCTGGTGCGTACGGACCGGTTCTCGCGCAGCGCGATCGGCGTGATCTCCGGGCCGGTCGGCGTGGTGACGACGATCAGTTCGCCCGGCGGGACCGAGGGTGCGGGCACCCCGGGTCGGCGCTGCCTGCTGGATCGGGTGGAGGCCATGGCTACCAGTCAACCGTGCCCCGCGCCCGCCCGCTACCGTTCTGCCACACCGGCTTTGGCGACACGCCGCTACCACACCGCGGCGGCGGCCCCGATCACGGCGATCGCCCCGACATACCCCAGCACCAGCCGGGTATCGCGCAACCAGCATCGACTGCGTTTCAACCCCGCCCGCCACGCCCGCCAGTATCCGGCGAACGCGAGCGCACCGAACCCGACCACCGCCCACGGCCCCACCAACCACGTCAGCAACGCCACCGTCGCGACCACACACAAGGTCAACGGGTCGTGCGGTTGCTGCCCGCGCATCGCCTCCTCGTAGTAGACCCCGCGTTCGCTCACCGCACCTCCACCGGCAACAACGCTCGCCCCGCCGGTGCCGCCGCCGACAACCGCTGCCGCGACAGTGCGGGCCAGGCCTGCACCGCGCAGAACGGCGCGCACTGATCGGCATCGGCACGGGTCCCCACGTGCACGCAGCACTGGGTGAGCCGTTCCTCGATCATCGTCGACATATCCATGAAGGGTTTCACCGTGATCCGCACAACGCGTTCCCCGAGCAGTGTGCGCAACCGTTGACGCCGCCCCGGCAACGCCGACGACGCCAGCGTGAGCAGCGTGGACATCCCCAGATCGCAGTTCTCGCAGATGTTGCGCCACACCCGCCCGATCTCCGGATGCGACAGCGACGACTGCTCCGAGAGCAATCCCAGCAACGATTCCTGGACCGCTACCCGCAGTTCGGCGGGCAGCGCCGAATCCGCGATCCGGTTGGACACCAGTCCCAGCTGCTGCTTCAGTCTCTCGTGCCCGATCAGCGAGACCAGCGACCGCCATTCACCCGCGTCGTCACGCAGCAGATAGCCCACCGAGCAGCAGTGTGGATGCGAGCACGGCAGTGCGGTGAGGTCACGCCAGGTCACCAATCCGTCGGTCTGGGGGCCGAGTCGGGCCAGCACACCGGTGTGGGTGAGCCGGTTCATCGGGTCGATCGTTCCCGAACGCCCGGAACCGAATTGCGGTTGGATCGAGACCCCGCCGACGAACGGTGTGTCCATGGCGGTGCGCAGGACCGCGCCGATCTCGTCGTCGTTCACACCCAGGGCCACGGTCATCACCAAGGTGGTGAAGACGGCGTTCGACGACAGCCGTCGCAGTGTCTGCTGTTTGCGGACACGCAGGTCACCGCCACGGTGATGGCGGGAGGCCTGCGCGGTTTCCCCGTCGTATTGCAGATACACCTCGACCCGGTCGCGATGGGCACGCAGCAGCGCCAGCAGTTCGTCGTCGACGGCGATGCGCAGTCCGTTGGTGTTGAGCAGGATCCGGGTGATCGGCCGTGCGGTCAATTCGGTCAGCAGCCGCGCCAACTGTGGATGCAGAGTCGGTTCGCCGCCGCTGAGCATCAGCACGTCCAAGCGCCCGTTCTCGCGGGCAAGGCGCTGATCGACATTGGCCAGCACGTCCTCGACCGACACCACCCCGCGCAGTTCGGGCGAGGAGTCGGCGAAACAGGTGGGGCAGCGCAGGTTACAGCTGTCGATGATGTCTTCGAGCAGGATGCAGGTGTGCTGGGTCTGCATCTCGGGCAGCCCCCGTAGATACGCCGAGGGCACCGGGTCGAAATTGCCCACGGTGTCGGGCAGGTGCGCTTTGGTCGGAGCGGTCCATTCTTCGAGGTAGGCCAGGATTTCGGGGTCCTCGTCGTAGAGGGTCCGCACCATGCCGTGGGTTCGACACCCTCGTTCGAGAAAGACCTTCCCGTCGCGTTCGGCGAGCCACCCCGACAGTCTCGCGACGTCGGGCAGCGCGGTGTCGGGGTGTTCGTCGTGGCAGCGGGGACAGAACGCGGTCACGTAGCGCAGGATCCGATCGCCCCGCAACGGCATCCCGGTCATCGCGCCATCCCGAACATGCCCGTGTACAGCTCCGGGTTGATGGCCGTGCACAAACCCGCCGTGCACACCGTGACCAGCGACCACCCGATCATCAGCCCCATCCCGAACCCTTTGGGCGCGGGCCGTTTGCGCCGGATCAACAGCCAGCCACCCCCGAATGCCGCTGCCGCGCTGACCACCGCGGTCAGCCCGAACAGCGCTTTGGTCGCGGCGTCGTCATCGAGGGAGGCGACGACCATGAACACGAAGAATCCCGCCATCGCGTTCGCCACGATGAACGCCATCGCCCCCGCCAACGCCATCGCCGCGACCTGACCGCCCTGGCCCGGCGGTTTCCCGCCTTGCTGCGGCGGTGGGGGCGGCATGTTCGGTGGTGGGCCAGGAGGAAAGTTCATGCCACGACCTTTCGTCGAAGTACACCGTCGTAGTTCCCGCGCCGGTAGCCGATGCTCCAGCGCACCGCCACCAGGACCAGTCCCGGCACCAGGAACCATTGCGGGCGCGTCAGATCCAGCCATACCGTGTCGTTGGCGCGGGTGAACTCGACCAGGAACCGGAAGATCGCATACGCCCCGACGTAGAGGGTGAACAGCTCACCCGGCGTGCTGATCCGGTCTCGCAACCACCACAGTGCGCCGAAAGCGGCCAACTGGAACACGATTTCGTAGAGAAAGCTCGGATGCATCGCGACACCGGCCACGCATCCCGGGCACTGCGGCACCGTCGCGGGTGCGTGGATCGCCCATGGCAGGTTCGTCGGCCGTCCCGGTGCCTCGGTGAGCAAGCAGCCGACGCGCCCCACCGCCATGCCCAGCGCCACCGCGGGAGCGAACAGGTCACCGGTCCGTTCCCGATATCCGATGATCTTTTTCGCGATCAACACGCCCACATACGCGCCGAACAATCCGCCGAGCACGCTGCGCGCACCGAACATCCAGCTCTCGTACGGATCGAGGGTCTCGACCAGACTCGACAACCGCATCCCGATCGCCCCACCGACCAGTGCCCCGGTGACCGCGACCAGGGACTCTTCGCGCAGCGCGTCGCGGCGCCTGCACTCGGCCACGAACACCACCGCGGCCACGGCGACACCGAGCGCGACGAAGAACCCGTGCGTCGGGATCCCCCACATCAGCTGCGCCACCATGGCGAAAGGTTAGCGGGCCCACGGGCCGGCACGCGTGAGTGAAACTACTCCCGAATTCGGGTACTACCCTGTTCGTTGGTGAACGCCGGTGCAGGAGTGAGTGTTTCGTTTAGAATGATGCACGGTGAGATCCTCACCCCGGTGCCGATCCTCGGGTACCAGCGTCAATCATCGCGATAGTTCCACCATCTCGGAATTCCATCGGATACGCAGCCATACAGGGGGTCAATCATGTCTACAGCTGTCGATTTCGCGGCCAGGCTCATCGAACCGCGGGCGATCGTCGCGGCGGGCCATTCGGCGGTTCTCGCCTACATCTCACCGAGCAGGCCGGGTGCGAACTTCGGTGCCAAACCGATCACCGCCGACTACGCTCGCGCGCTCACCGCCGCCGGGCTCGACATCGTCTCCATCTGGCAGTACGGCAAACCCGGCGACGCGACCCCCTCGGACTGGACTACCGGTTTCGAGGGCGGTCGCCGGATGGCCGAACAGGCGTCGGCCACCCACCTGAGCGTGGGCGCGCCTGAACACGCACCGATCTTCTTCGCCGTCGACGAGGACATCTCGCTGTCGCAATGGAACAGCACGGCCGTGGAGTTCTTCCGGGGCGTGAACTCGGTACTGGGGACCGCCTGGACCGGGATCTACGGGCATTCGCGAGTGTGTGCGTGGGCGATCGAGGACGGGGTGGTCGGCGCACGCGGGGAATTCAGCTGGGCATGGCAGACGCGGGCCTGGTCGGGTACCGAACGGGAACCACGCGCGGTGCTCTACCAGCGGGTGATCGACACCCCGAGCAACCCCGGACCGATCATCGACGGCACCCGCGTCGACGTCAACGACATCCTCGCCCCCGACTTCGGGCAGTGGGCGCTCGACCGTTCGGTATCGGTACCTCAGTTCACCGAGATCGATCGGCTCGGACCCTCGCACTCCCCGCGCGAAGGGGCTCGCATCACCAATTTCCTGTTGCACACCCAAGAGGGCAACGGCACCGCCGAATCCCTTGCCGCCTACCTCAACAACCCGGCCAACGGGGTGTCCTACCACTACACACTGCGCGACGCGGTGGTGGTGCGCGTGGTGCCCGAGGAGCTCGCGTCCTGGTCGGTGCTCTCGGCGAACCCGTTCACGGTGAATCTGTGCTTCGCGGGCAGCCGGATCGCGTGGTCGCGGCAACAGTGGCTGGCCATCGACGGCGACCTGCGGATCGCGGCGTTCCTCGCTGTCCGCAGCGCGCACCGGCACGGGTACTCGACCGAGGTGATCGAGCCGGATTACCACGTCGGCGACGGGATCTCCGACCATCAGTACGTCACGAGGGCACTGGGCATCGGCTCGCATACCGATGTGGGCCCGAACTTCCCGTGGGATGTGTTCGCCGCCCACGTCGCCTCGTTCGCCGACGGGACCGGACCGAACGCGATCGATGTCCGTGCCGCCGCGTCCCCGTGGTTGGGCGCGCGGCGCACCGACGGCGAACTCAGCACACCGGACGGGGTGGGACGTTTCGCCGAATTCGAGCACGGCTACGTGTACTGGCATCCGAGCACCGATGCCCACGCCGTCCCCACCGCGGTCATGGACAAGTACGCGGAGTTGGAGTGGGAGACAGGCCCCTTGGGTTATCCGACGGCCGAGCACACCGAACTGCCCGATCCGCGCGGGTCCGGCCCCGGGCTGGCGCAAGCGTTTCAGGGCGGCACGGTCTACCGGCGCGCCGGCCAACCCGCGTACTGGGTGCACGGTGCGATCGGTGCGCGGTGGGCGGCGGCCGGGTACGAGAACGGTGAGCTCGGCTGGCCGGCCTCCGACGAGACCGCCCACGACGACGGGGCCTACCAGGCATTCGAGTTCGGCCGGATCTACTGGGTGCCCGAACAGATCGTCGCGCTGCGCAATTCCGGCGAACCCGACACTCCGCTGCCCCGGCCCGCGTGAGAGGTCAGGCCAGCAGGATCGCGAGGGTGGTGGCACCGGCGCCCAGTAGCAGTGCCACCACCACCAGGATCGCGATCAGTCGCGTCCGTGAGGTCGGTCCGGTGTAGGTTTCGTCGGCGTTCAGCATGTCGTCGATGTCGATGGCGGCGAACTCACGCGTCGATTCGAGAGGGCCGGGCTGCTCGGTCATGTGCGTGACGCTAGTCCAGGTCGCTGCTCGCCGCCCCCGATACCCCCGCTCGTGTTTGCGGTAGCGGGCTGCGGGTGGTGGCGAGGAGTTCGTCGAGCTGCGCTTCGGCGCGTTCGGCACGGGCCAGCGTTTGTTTGCGGGCGTCGTCGAGCGCGGCCCACCGTTCGGCGGCTTCGGTGCGCACCTGCTCGAGTGCGGCTGCCGCTTCGTCGCGGCGTTGCTGGGTTTCGGCGGTGGTGGTACGGCGCAGCTCGGCGAGTTCGGTACGGGTGCGGTCGAGTTCACCGCGCGCGGTGTCGAGTTCGGTGCGGGCCCGGCGCCACTCCTCGCGTGCTTCGGCGGCGGCCTCCACGCGTTCGGCGGTGGCTTGTTCGGCGCGTTCGGTGGCACGGTCGGCGTCGGCGGCCCGCTGGATCGCCAGGTCCCGTTCGGCGTTCGCGGCGGCGATCCGGGCCTCGGCGTCGCGGCGCTGGTGCGCGATCTCGGTGTCGGCGCGCTGTTGGGCACGGGCCACGGTGTCGTCGGCTTCTTGTCGCGCCGCGTCGATGTCGTCGGCTGCTTGTTGGTGTGCCGCACGCACTTGCGCCTCGGCGTCGCTGCGCGCGGCGAACACATCTTCGGAGGCTTGTCGGGTGAGCGCGTCGACCGAGGCCACGACTTCGTCCCTGGCCGCGAGCGCTTCCCCCACCGCCTGTTCGGCGTGTTCCGCGGCCGCCACCGCCTCTTCGGCCACTGATTCCGCCAGTGCGCGTGCCTCTTCGGCCTCGCGCCGCGCTTGTTCGGCCGCCACTGTCGCCATCTCCGCCTCGGCGATCCGGCGAGCCGCGTCGGCTTGAACCGCCTGGACCTGCGCCTCGGCCACCGACGGATCCCCGATTGTCTGCAGCTCGGCGACCGCTGCGTTCAGCGTGGTCCCCAGCTGCTCGGCCAGTCCCCGGAATTGCCCGAGCAGCTCGTCGGCTCGCAGACGCGCCACCGTCACCGGCCCCTGAGCCGTCACAGTGACGGTAGGGGCCGCACTCTCGGACTCCTGTTGCTGCCGTTGCCTTTCCCGCCACGCCCGCCACCGCGTGTGGTCGGGGTGATCGCAGTACTCGGAGGGACGACCTGGCCCACCGGCGCGGGTAATGGGACGGGCACAGCCCGGATAGTTGCATACGCTCGACACGGGTGAATCGTAGCGTTGGTTTCGTCAATACGTTACGTATTACACGAAACGAAATCCGTGTCGCCCCTTCGCGAGTCAGATCCGGCCATGCCCAGTCTGACCTCCGATAAGTGAACATTATCGGTGGTCAGGATCTGAGATCGTTTCGAATGACCTTGAATGATTTACGTTTCCGTTTGGTCGCAGACAACGAAACGTAATAGCTACGGAACTCATGAAAAACTGTGCTCGCCTGTACGGGCGTACCAATGACCGATTCACTCTGAGCTCACGGCCGATTCAGCGGCTGCACGAAACCCGCGCCCCGGAAATCAGATGCTCACCCTTGCCAGTCGACATAGCGTCACCCGATGGTCCGCCGCCCAAGGCAGCACACGGTTTCGAAGCTCAGGACGCCCCTGGGCGGGAGACGACCGCGCCTGTTGATGGCAGCGGTCTCCCCCGTGACTGCCACTATCTTTCGATATGCGCTGGCCGTGCCCGCACTGTGACTGCTCGCGCAGGGAACGTCGTCGGGACGGTCCACTGTCTCGGCGGCCGGTCATGGTCGCGGCGACGGCCGGGGTGCTGTTCGCCGCTGACGGGCTGAGCAGCACAGTGAATGCCGCCGTCCTCATGCTGGTCCCGGTCGGCACGCTGGGGTCGGCGGTGCTCTTCCTCGATGAGAACCCCACGCAGCTTCGACTATTCGGATGCGTCGTGATGCTTGCCGCCGCCTACACCGCGGCGACTCGGGGCGACCACCGTCGATCGCTTGGTTGATCGGAGCCGGTGTCCGGCAGCGGGCTGCTCACCTCCGATCTCGCGTTGCCGGAACGGAGCACTCGGGCCGTCGCCCGCGCTGTGCTCACCGCGCCGATCTCACGGACGAACGCGGGTGGCGCCTTGCTTCACGTCGGTGGCCGAGGAGGTGTGGAGATGCTGCAGATCCGAGCGGCTGATCGTCACGGCCGCGATGACCACGCCGACCGTGACGCCGATCAGGGTGTCCACGATCCGGCTGACGCCGATCTCGGGCGAGAGGTGCACCCCGAGGCCGACCATCAGCAACGCCATCGGCGTGACCGCCAGTGAGGTGAGCGCGTAGCTGCGTGCGGCCATCACTTCGGCGCTCACCTGGAAGACCACGATCACCACTGCGGTCGCCCAGTACCCCAGGCCCGCCGCGATCAGCAGCGCCCCGATGACCGCGCCGCCGACATTGCCGAGCAGTCGCTGGATTCCACGCTGCACGGTCATCGCGTACGAGACACCCTGCATCGCGGCCATCGCACCCATCGACGCCCACAGCGGATGGGTGAGCCCGGCGGCCGCC
Source organism: Nocardia sp. NPDC060220 (assembly GCF_042727815.1). Taxonomy (NCBI): domain Bacteria; kingdom Bacillati; phylum Actinomycetota; class Actinomycetes; order Mycobacteriales; family Nocardiaceae; genus Nocardia; species Nocardia sp. NPDC060220. The sequence continues at coordinate 657 of NZ_JBHWZY010000020.1, read as the reverse complement.
GCGAACCACCCCGCGCAGGCCGAGGCGAGCGCGATGCGCGCCGCGTTACCGAGGACCGCGCGTGAGCGCAGTCCGGACAGGCCCGTCGCCAAAAACCCCTCGGGACGCGGCAGCGCGGACGCCCCGACTTCGGCGCCACGGTCGAAAATGATGCTGCGCCGCTTGATCTTGCGCAGTTCTGCCTCGTGCCCGACCACGTCGAGCAGTCGCGTTCGGTCCCCCGCTGTCCAGTCGTCGACCGCGGCCTCCGCCTCGTCGAGCAAGGTGATCAGGTCACGGTGGTGTCTGGCATCCCCGCCCCGAACACCGCTGAGCGCCACCTTCTCCCGCGCGTGCGCGATCGCGACGCGGGCCGGTTCGACGGACCCACCGCGATCGAGCGCGGCGACAGTCGAGAGCGCCCGGGCGACGGCCAGCCGGGCGGGCCCCAGGGGCAGCACCAGCAGTGGCACCGTCTGCGCGAGCAGTCCCACCGCGGCGCCGATCGCCGCGGCCGAGCACACGCGGACGACATCGCCGGGGGCGCTGACATATCCGATCGCCGCGGTGGCCGCGAAGACGAGGATCACCGGGCCGGGACCGGTGATCCGGAATGCCGATACCGACATCGCCGCAACCGCGGCACCGACCGACATCAACGCGACCTCGGCCCACATC
>NZ_JBHWZY010000019.1:0-19487 GCF_042727815.1 Nocardia sp. NPDC060220 | reverse complement strand
CCTGCTCAGCGCGAACCCGATCTGGAAGAAGCGCACCCAGGACATCGGCTACCTCGATCTCACCGGCTGCATGGCCCTCGGCATCACCGGGCCGGTCCTTCGCGCCACCGGTCTGCCGCACGATCTGCGCAAATCAGATCCGTACTGCGGGTACGAGAACTACGAATTCGACATCCCGACGACCACCGGCTGTGACTGCTACGGCCGCTACATCATCCGGATCGCCGAGATGACCGAGTCGATCAAGATCGTCGAACAGTGCCTGGACAAACTGCGCCCGGGACCGGTGATGATCGACGACAAGAAGATCGCCTGGCCCGCCGACCTGGAACTGGGCCCCGACGGTCTGGGCAACTCACCCAAGCACATCGGCAAGATCATGGGCACCTCCATGGAATCGCTGATCCACCACTTCAAGCTCGTCACCGAGGGCATCAGAGTGCCTGCGGGACAGGTGTATTCGGCAGTGGAATCCCCCCGCGGGGAACTGGGTGTGCACATGGTCAGCGACGGCAGCACCCAGCCCTACCGGGTGCACTACCGCGACCCCTCGTTCACCAACCTGCAAGCGGTGGCCGCGATGTGCGAGGGCGGCATGGTCGCCGACGTGATCGCCTCGGTCGCCAGCATCGACCCGGTCATGGGCGGAGTGGACAGATGACAATCGACAACCCCACCAGCACACCGATTCTCCTGAGCCTGAGCACTCGTCCCGAACCGTATCCGCCGCATGTGCGCGAACGTCTCGAACTGGACGCCAAAGAGATCATCACCCGCTACCCGCACCCCCGCTCGGCCCTGCTCCCCCTGCTGCACCTGGTGCAGGCAGAAGAGGGGTACGTGACGGGCACCGGCATCGACTTCTGCGCCGATCACCTGAACCTCACCGGCGCCGAGGCGACCGCGGTCGCCACGTTCTACTCGATGTACCGGCGCACCCCCACCGGCGACTACCACGTCGGGGTCTGCACCAACACCCTCTGCGCGATCCTCGGCGGCGACGCCATCTACGAAGCACTGCAACAACATCTGGCCGTCGAGCACGGCGAAACCACACCCGACGGGGCCATCACCCTCGAACACATCGAATGCAACGCCGCCTGCGACTACGCCCCGGTCATGATGGTGAACTGGGAATTCTTCGACAACCAGACTCCCGAATCAGCAGTCGCGATCACCGACGCCCTCCGAGCGGGCCACCAGGTCCGCCCCACCCGTGGCGCACCGCTGTGCACGTTCCGCGAGACCGCCCGCATCCTCGCCGGATTCCCCGACGAGCGTCCCGGCGCGCTCGAAGGAACACCGGGCGCACCCACCTTGGCAGGGCTCGACATCGCTGCCGCAGAAAAGGACTCGGCAGGGGGTTCGCGATGATGAAGCTCACCCCGGTACTCAGCGAACACTGGGCCACCCCGCGGTCCTGGACCCTGGAAAGCTATCGCGCGACCGGTGGCTACGACGGTCTCCGCGCCGCCTTGCGCAAGACGCCCGACGAGGTGATCCACACCGTCAAGGACGCGGGTCTGCGTGGTCGTGGTGGGGCGGGCTTTCCCACCGGGATGAAGTGGTCGTTCATCCCGCAGGGTCCCGGCCCCGACGGCACCACGAAACCGCACTACCTCGTCGTCAACGCCGACGAGTCCGAACCCGGCACCTGCAAAGACATCCCGTTGATGCTGGCCACCCCGCACACCCTCATCGAAGGCATCGTGATCGCCGCCTACGCGATCCGGGCCGCGACCGCGTTCATCTACGTGCGCGGCGAAGTGGTGCCGGTATTGCGCCGACTGCAAGCCGCCGTCGCCGAGGCCTACGCGGCCGGCCTGCTCGGCCACGACATCCTGGGCTCGGGATTCGACCTGGACCTGATCGTGCACGCCGGCGCGGGCGCCTACATCTGCGGCGAGGAAACCGCGCTGCTCGATTCCCTCGAAGGCAGGCGCGGACAGCCCCGTCTGCGCCCACCGTTCCCCGCCGTCGCGGGCCTCTACGCGTGCCCGACGGTCGTGAACAATGTGGAATCCATTGCCAGCGTGCCCTCGATCCTGCGCAACGGCACCGAGTGGTTCCGCTCGATGGGCAGCGAGAAGTCACCCGGCTTCACCCTGTACTCCCTGTCGGGGCATGTGGCCCGGCCCGGCCAGTACGAGGCTCCACTGGGCATCACCTTGCGCGAGCTGCTCGATTACGCGGGCGGTGTGCGAGCCGGGCACACCCTCAAGTTCTGGACCCCCGGCGGTTCCTCGACCCCGATGTTCACCGACGAACACCTCGACGTCGCCCTCGACTACGAAGGTGTCGCCGCCGCCGGATCCATGTTGGGCACCAAGGCCTTACAGATCTTCGACGACACCACCTGCGTGGTGCGCGCGGTCCTGCGCTGGACAGAGTTCTACGCCCACGAATCCTGCGGCAAATGCACACCGTGCCGCGAAGGCACCTACTGGCTGGTGCAGTTGCTGCGCCGACTCGAAGCCGGCGACGGAACCGAAGCCGACCTGGACAAGCTCGCCGACATCGCCGACAACATCAACGGCAAATCGTTCTGCGCGCTCGGTGACGGCGCGGCCAGCCCGATCTTCTCCTCGCTGAAGTACTTCCGCGACGAATACCTCGCGCATCAGCGACTCGGCGGCTGCCCGTTCGACCCGGCCGCCTCGACCGTGTGGGCACCAGCGAAAGAGGACCGATGACTGCCATCGCGCCAGGCAACAGCAGCGATGTGGTGCCCGCCGACATGGTGAGCGTCACCATCGACGACACCACGATCGAAGTTCCCGTGGGCACCTTGCTGATCCGTGCCGCCGAACTGATCGGCGTGCAGATCCCTCGCTTCTGCGATCACCCCCTGCTCGACCCGGTCGGCGCGTGCCGTCAGTGCCTCGTCGAGGTCGAAGGGCAGCGAAAGCCGGTCGCCTCCTGCACGATCCCGGTCACCGACGGCATGATCGTGCGCACCCAGGTCAGCTCCCCGGTCGCCGAAAAAGCCCAGCGCGGGGTGATGGAGCTGCTGCTCATCAACCATCCGCTGGACTGCCCGGTGTGCGACAAGGGCGGCGAGTGCCCGCTACAGAACCAGGCGATGTCCACCGGCAGCGCCGAGTCCCGATTCGACGGCGAGAAGCGGACGTATCCGAAGCCGATCCCGCTGTCCACGGCGGTGCTGCTCGATCGGGAGCGGTGCGTGCTGTGCGCACGCTGTACCCGGTTCTCCCAGCAGGTCGCCGGCGACCCGTTCATCGAACTGATGGATCGTGGTGCGCTGCAACAGGTCGGCATCGCTCGAGCCGAACCCCTCGACTCCTACTTCTCCGGCAACACCGTCCAGATCTGTCCCGTGGGCGCTCTCACCGGTACCTCCTACCGTTTCCGGGCTCGCCCGTTCGACCTGGTCTCCACCCCGAGCGTGTGCGAGCACTGCGCCTCCGGATGCGCACAACGCACCGATCACCGCCGCGGAAAAGTGTTGCGCCGCTTGGCCGGTGACGATCCGCAGGTCAACGAAGAATGGAACTGCGACAAGGGTCGCTGGGCCTTCGCCTACGCCACCGAGCGCGACCGCCTCACCACGCCGATGGTGCGCGGCTGGGACGGCGTCCTCGCCGCGGCCTCCTGGCCCGAAGCTCTCGCCGCCGCCGGAGCGGGCCTGAGCGCGGCGATCGGCAATGCCGGAGTGCTCGTCGGCGGCCGCGTCACCGAGGAAGAAGCGTACGCGTACAGCAAGTTCGCGCGCATGGTCCTCGCGACCAACGACATCGATTTCCGCAGCCGGGTGCATTCGGAGGAGGAAGAACGATTCCTCGCCGCCCGCATCGCCGGACGCGGTGTGCGGGTCGACTTCGCCGCGCTCGACCGAGCCCCCGTCGTGCTGCTGGTCGGCTTCGAACCGGAAGAGGAATCGCCCATCGTCTACCTGCGGCTGCGCAAGGCCGCACGGACCCGCGGGCAACGGGTGGTGTCGCTGGCACCGTTCGCCTCCCGCGGCCTCGAACGTATGTCGGGCGCGCTCATCCAAACCCCGCCGTGCGGGGAAGCCGACGTGATCACCTCGATCATGGCCGAAACGTCCGCCGACGCCGCCGAACTCCTGACGATGCTGAACACGCCCGGCGCGGTCATCATGGCGGGCGAGCGGCTCGCGGGCAGTCCCGGCGCGCTGTCGGCGGTGACCCGCCTGGCCGATGCCACCGGCGCGGCACTGGCGTGGGTGCCCCGTCGTGCGGGCGAACGCGGTGCGCTGGAAGCCGGTGCCCTGCCCAGCCTGTTGCCCGGCGGCAGGCCCGTCGTGGATCCTTCGGCGCGTCAACAGGTCCGGCATCGGTGGCAGGCCGGTGAACTCCCCGTCACCGTCGGCCGCGACGCCAACGCGATCCTGGCCGGCGCCGCCCAGCTGGGTGCGCTGGTCATCGGCGGCGTCGACCCGGCCGACCTGCCCGACCCGGCCGCCGCCCTGGCCGCGATCGACGCGGCCCGGTTCGTCGTCAGCCTCGAAATGCGGCACAGCGCCGTCACCGAACGCGCCGACGTCGTGTTCCCGGTGGCGACCGCGATGGAGAAGTCCGGCACCTTCCGCACCTGGGAAGGCCGCCCGCGCCCCTTCGCCGCGGCCTCGCTCGACACCACCCGCCGCGTCGCCGCTCCCCTGTCGGACCTGCGGGTGCTCAACTCGCTGGCCGCGCAGATGGGCGTCCCGATCAACCTGCCCGACCCCGCCGCCGCCCGCACCGAACTCGACGGGCTCGGCGCCTGGAACGGTGAGCCCATCCCCGCTCCGGAGCTGACCAGTCAGACCCGACCCGTGCCCGGGCCAGGAACGGCGGTGCTCGCCGGATGGCGGATGCTGCTCGACGCCGGCCGCATGCAAGACGGTGAACCCAATCTCGCCGGTGTCGCCCGCCCGCCGGTCGCACGGCTCTCGGCCGCGACCGCCGCCGAGATCGAAGCCGACGATGCCGATCACGTCATCGTCTCCACCGACCGCGGCGAGATCTCGGTGCCGTTGATGATCACGGACCTGCCCGACCGGGTGGTGTGGCTGCCGCTGCACTCACCCGGTTCGACGGTCGCCGCCGAACTCGGTGTGACGCCCGGCGCCGTGGTGCGCCTGCGTCGCGCCGACGACAGGATGAAGGAACACCGTCATGAGTGATCGAGTCCTACTCCTCGCGGCCGACGCCGGACCTGTCTTCGGCACCGATCCGCTGTGGCTGGTGGTCGTCAAGGCACTCGGCGTGTTCATCTACCTGATGCTGGTGCCGTTGATCGCGGTCTACGCCGAACGCAAAGTCGTCGCGTGGATGCAGATGCGGATCGGGCCCAACCGGATCGGCCCCGGCGGCATGCTCCAGTCGATCGCCGACGGCGTGAAGATGGCGCTCAAGGAAGACATCATCCCGGCGATCGTGGACAAGCCGATCTTCGTACTCGCTCCGATCATCTCGGTGATCCCGGCGTTCATGGCCTTCGCAGTGATCCCGATGGGCCCGGAGGTCTCGATCTTCGGCACCCACACCGCGTTGCAGCTCACCGACATGCCCGTCGCGGTGCTCTACATCCTCGCCATCACCTCCATCGGCGTGTACGGCATCGTGCTCGCCGGCTGGTCCTCGGGTTCGACCTATCCGCTGCTCGGCGGCCTGCGCTCGACCGCGCAGGTCATCTCCTACGAGATCGCGATGGCACTGACCTTCGCCACGGTGTTCCTGCTGTCGGGCACCATGGCGACCTCCGAGATCGTGAGCGCACAGGAGGGCACCTGGTATGTGTTCCTGCTGCTGCCCTCGTTCCTCATCTACTGCGTGTCGATGGTCGGCGAGACCAACCGGGCGCCCTTCGACCTGCCCGAAGCCGAAGGTGAACTGGTCGGCGGTTTCCACACCGAGTACTCGTCGCTGAAGTTCGCGATGTTCATGCTCGCCGAATACGTGAACATGGCCACGGTGTCCGCCCTGGCGACGACGCTGTTCCTCGGCGGCTGGCGGGCGCCGTTCCCGATCAGCCTGTGGGAGGGCGCCAACTCCGGATGGTGGCCACTGCTGTGGTTCACCCTCAAGGTGTGGACGTTCCTGTTCGTGTTCGTCTGGCTGCGCGGCACGCTGCCCCGCCTGCGCTACGACCAGTTCATGAACCTCGGCTGGAAACTGCTCATCCCGACCTCGCTGGTGTGGGTGATGGTCGTGGCCGCCGCACGGGTGCTCGATCTCGAGGGCATCCCCGGACAGAACTTCATTCTGGTCGGCGTGGGGCTGGTGATCACCGCGGCCATGATCGCGATGTTCCTGCGCGCAGGCCGCAGCAAGGGGCTACCGCCATTGCCGCCACAGGAGCCATCGACCTCGTCGGTATTCCTGGGTTTCCCGGTGCCGCCGATGCCGGCACGCCCCGCGAACGAGCAGCCCGAGTTCGGGTTGTTCGACCCGCTCGCCGGGTTCGCGGTCACCGCGGCCACGATGTTCAAGAAGCCCAATACCGAGTCATACCCCGAGCAGAAGGTGCCGACCGCGCCGCGCTATCACGGTCGCCACCAGCTCAACCGCTACGACGACGGACTCGAGAAGTGCATCGGCTGCGAACTGTGCGCGTGGGCGTGCCCAGCCGACGCCATCTTCGTCGAAGGCGCCGACAACACCGAGGAGCAACGTTTCTCCCCCGGTGAGCGGTACGGCCGCGTGTACCAGATCAACTACCTGCGCTGCATCGGCTGCGGCCTGTGCATCGAGGCCTGCCCGACGCGCGCGCTGACGATGACCAACGAATACGAACTCACCGACGACAACCGCGCCGACCTCATCTACGAGAAGGACCAGCTGCTGGCCCCCATGCAACCGGGCATGACCCCCGCGCCGCACCCGATGGCACCGGGCACCGACGCGGCCGACTACTACCTCGGCCGGGTCGGTCCCGCACCGTCTGAGCAGGAGGTACTGCGATGAGCACCGCACACGTGCTGGCCGCCGAAGTCGCCCGCACCTCCACCGGTGAGGGTGTGCTGTTCTGGGTACTCGCCCCGATCGCGGTGCTCGGCGCCCTCGGCATGGTGACCGCGGCCAAGGCCGTGCATTCGGCGATGTGCCTGGCCGCCACCATGATCGCGCTCGCCGTGTTCTACATCGCGCAGGGTGCGCTGTTCCTCGGCGTCGTGCAGATCGTGGTGTACACGGGCGCGGTGATGATGCTGTTCCTGTTCGTGCTGATGCTCGTCGGCGTCGACTCCGCGGAATCGCTGCGGGAGACGTTGCGCGGTCAGCGCATCGCCGCCGCGATCGTCGGGCTCGGATTCGGGTTGCTGTTCATCGGCGGCATCGGCGCGGCCCTGCGCGACAGCGGAACCAGCTTCCCCGGCCGTGGTTTCGGCGACCGCGACGTGATCGCCGAACTCGCCGAGTTGATCTTCCTGCGCTATGTGTGGGCGTTCGAACTCACCGGCGCACTGCTGATCACCGCCACGATCGGTGCGATGGTGCTGGCCCACCGCGAACAGTTCACCCCGAAACGCGGACAGCGGGAAATGTCGCGCGATCGCTTCCGCACTGCCGGCGAACGGGCCACCCCGCTACCGACACCGGGTGTCTACGCACGACACAACGCCGTCGACAGCCCCGCCCAGCTTCCCGACGGCTCCTTCGCCGAACTCTCGGTGAGCACGATCCTGCGTCACCGCCGCAACCGCGCCCACACCGAAGCCGCTGTGCTCTCGGTCGGCACGGTCCGCGACGATAATCCGACGGCCGACGAGGAAGGCAAGCGGTGAACCCCCAGAACTACCTGTTCCTGTCTGCGCTGCTGTTCACCATCGGCGCCGCGGGAGTGTTGTTGCGCCGCAACGCGATCGTGGTGTTCATGTGCGTGGAGCTGATGCTCAACGCGGTGAATCTGGCGTTCGTGACCTTCGCCCGGATGCACGGCAACCTCGACGGTCAGGTGATCGCGTTCTTCACCATGGTGGTCGCCGCCGCCGAGGTCGTCGTCGGCCTGGCCATCATCATGACGATCTTCCGCGCCCGCCGGTCGACCTCGGTCGACGACGCCAACCTGCTGAAGTTCTGACATGGGTACCGCAACGCTGTGGCTGCTGCCCGCCCTCCCGCTCGCAGGGGCGATCGTTCTGCTCCTGTTCGGTCACCTCACCGACCGCTGGGGCCCCTACCTCGCCACGACGGCCGCGCTGTCCTCGTTCGTCGTCGCCGCTGTCGCGTTCTTCGGCATGCTCGGGCGCGCCGACGCCGACCGTGCCGTGCACAAGGAACTGTTCAACTGGGTGCCCGTCGGTGATCTACAGGTCGGGTTCAGCCTGCAACTGGACCAGCTGTCGATCTGCTTCGCACTGCTCATCACCGGGGTCGGGTCGCTGATCCACCTCTACTCGATCGGCTACATGAGCCACGATCCGGGTAAGCGCCGGTTCTTCGGCTATCTCAACCTGTTCCTGGCCGCGATGCTCGTCCTGGTCCTGGCCGACAACTTCCTCGTGCTCTACCTGGGCTGGGAAGGCGTGGGCCTGGCGTCCTATCTGCTGATCGGCTTCTGGTACGAGAAGCCCTCGGCCGCAACGGCAGCCAAGAAGGCGTTCGTGGTCAACCGGGTCGGCGACATGGGCCTGGCCATCGCCATGATGGTCATGTTCGCGGCATTCGGTTCCTTCGACTTCCGCACTGTGTTCGCGGCGACCCCGGGTGCGAGCGAAGGCACCCTCACCGCCATCGGTCTGCTGTTGTTGCTGGCCGCCTGCGGAAAATCCGCGCAGGTACCCCTGCAGTCGTGGCTCGGCGACGCGATGGAAGGCCCCACCCCGGTCTCGGCGCTCATCCACGCCGCCACCATGGTCACCGCCGGTGTATACCTGATCGCCCGCGCCAACCCGATCTACGACCTCGCGCCGAACGCGCGCACGGCGGTGCTCGCCGTCGGCGCGGTGACGTTGCTGTTCGGCGCCGTCATCGGCTGCGCCAAGGACGACATCAAGAAGGCCCTCGCGGCCTCGACGATGAGCCAGATCGGGTACATGATCCTGGCCGTCGGCCTCGGCCCGGCCGGGTACGCGTTCGCGATCATGCACCTGCTCACCCACGGCTTCTTCAAGGCAGGGCTGTTCCTCGGCGCCGGCTCGGTGATGCACGCGATGAACGACGAAACAGATATGCGCCGCTACGGCGGCCTGCGCACGCTGATGCCGATCACGTTCATCACCTTCGGCCTGGGCTATCTCGCCATCATCGGAGTGCCACCGTTGTCCGGGTTCTTCTCCAAGGACAAGATCATCGAGGCAGCCTTCGACCACAGCGGATCCACCGGAATCCTGCTCGGCGCGGTCACTCTCGTCGGCGCCGCGCTCACCGCGTTCTACATGACCCGCGTCATGCTGATGACCTTCTTCGGTGAGCGCCGCTGGAAGCCCGACACCCACCCGCACGAGTCACCGGCGGTGATGACCGGGCCGATGATCCTGCTCGCGTTCGGATCGGTCTTCGCCGGTGGTCTGTTCGTCTGGGGCTCGTCGCTGGTGAACTGGCTCGAACCCGTCGTCGGTTCCCATCACGCGGAGCCGGTGATTCCCGCGGCGGTGGTCACCGGTCTGGCATTGACCGCGGTCGCCATCGGTGTCGCCGTGGCCTACCGCAAGTACGCCGAGAGCCCGATCCCCGAGGTCGCGCCCGAGCCGGTCAGCGTGCTGACCGGGGCCGCCCGTGCCGATCTCTACGGCGACAAGATCAACGAAGCCGTGTTCGAACGCCCGGGCCGCCACCTCACGAGGGCGCTGGTGTTCCTCGACGCGAAGGGCGTCGACGGGATCGTCAACGGAACCGCTGCCTCGATCGGCGGACTGTCGGCGCGAATTCGCAAGGTGCAGACGGGTTTCGTGCGCTCCTACGCCCTGTCCATGTTCACCGGCGCGGCCCTGGTGGCCGCCGCCCTGCTGGCGGTGAGGTTCTGGTGAACTCGTTTCCCTGGCTGACGACGCTCTGGCTCGCCCCCGCGATCGGGGCGGGTGTGGTGCTCGTCCTGCCCGCCGCCCGCCGCACGGTGGCGCGTAGCGTGGCGTTCGCGGTGTCGATCGGTGTGCTCGCACTGGCCGTTGTCCTTGCGGTGCGATTCAAGCCCGGCGGTGCCCAGTACCAATTCGTCGAATCCCACGAATGGATCCCGACATTCGGTGTGGGCTACACACTCGGCCTCGACGGTATCGCCACCGCCCTGGTCCTGCTGACAGCGGTGCTGGTGCCGCTGCTGATCCTGGCAGGCTGGAACGACGACACCCCCACCGGCGACGGACCCAAGACCATCCACCTCTACATGGCGTTGATGCTGCTGGTCGAGTCGATGGTGCTGATCTCCTTCCTCGCCCTCGACATCCTGCTGTTCTACGTGTTCTTCGAAGCGATGCTGATCCCGATGTACTTCCTCATCGGCGGCTTCGGCACCCGCACCACCGACGCCGCGGTCCGCGCCCAACGCTCGCGCGCGGCGGTGAAGTTTCTGCTCTACAACCTCTTCGGTGGGCTGATCATGCTCGCCGCGGTCATCGGGTTGTACGTGCTGACCGCCCGGGCGGGCCTCGGCGAGGGATCGGCGGGGACCTTCGATCTGCGCGTCGTGGTCGCCGCGGCCAACAACGGTGAACTCGGGGGCAGCACAGCGGTTCTCAACGCCCTGTTCCTCGGGTTCATGTTCGCCTTCGCCGTGAAGGCGCCGCTGTGGCCCCTACACACGTGGCTGCCCGACGCGGCGGTCTCGGCCACCCCGTCCAGCGCGGTGCTGATGATGGCGGTGGTCGACAAGGTCGGCACCTTCGGCATGCTGCGCTACTGCCTGCTGTTGTTCCCACTGGCATCGGACACCTTCGCGCCCTTGGTGATCACCCTGGCCGTCATCGGCATCCTCTACGGCGCGCTGCTCGCCATCGGCCAAACCGATGTGATGCGCCTGATCGCCTACACCTCGATCTCGCACTTCGGGTTCATCATCCTCGGCATCTTCGCCATGACCAGCCAGTCCCAATCCGGGGCGACGCTGTACATGGTCAACCACGGACTGTCCACGGCCGCACTGTTTCTCATCGCCGGGTTCCTCGTCTCCCGGCGTGGCACCAGGATGATCGCCGAGTACGGCGGCGTGCAGAAGGTCGCGCCGGTGCTGGCGGGCACGTTCTTCATCGCGGGCCTGGCCACGCTCTCGCTGCCCGGTCTCGCGCCGTTCGTCAGCGAATTCCTGGTCCTGATCGGCACCTTCCCGAAGTACCAGGTGGCGGCGGTGATCGCGACCGGCGCACTGGTCCTGGCCGCGATCTATGTGTTGTGGCTGTATCAGCGGTTGATGACCGGCCCGCTGAAGAAGGGCAACGAACACCTGCGTGATCTGGTGCCGCGCGAGCTGGCCGTGGTGGTGCCGCTGCTGGTCGCGCTGCTGGTGCTCGGGTTCTATCCGAAACCGATCCTGGATCTGGTGGATCCCGCGGTGGGACACACTCTCTCGACGATCGGTAAGCACGATCCCGCTCCGACGGTCCCCGCTCCCGAAGCAGGTGCGGCCACCCCGCCCGCAGGCGGCCACAAATGAGGACGGACTCCGTGACCATCACCGAGCTCGCGGCCATCGCGCCCGCACCGAGCATCGAATACCACCTGCTCGCCCCGATGCTGATCGTGTTCGGGGTCGGCGTGGTGGGTGTACTCGTCGAAGCGTTCGTGCCGCGGCCCTACCGGTATCCGACGCAGTTGGTGCTCGGGTCAGCCGGCGTGGTCGGCGCTCTGGTTGCCGTGGTGCTGCTCGCGGGATCCGAGGGCACCGCGGTGGTGGGCGCGGTCGCGATCGACGGGGTCACGCTGTTCCTGCAGGGCACGATCCTGCTGGTCTCGCTGCTGGGCCTGCTGCTGATCGCCGAGCGTGGGGCGGTCCCGCGGGCGCGCAGCGGGCCGGGCACGTGGAGTCGGGCGGCGGCCGCGTTGGATCGAGGGGTCGACGCGTTCACACCGCAGGCCTCCGCGGTGCCCGGCAGCGCGCACGAGCTCGCGGCGGTCCGCTCGGGGGTTTCGACCACCGAGGTGTTCCCGCTGACGATGATCGCGGTCGGTGGTCTGCTGCTGTTTCCCGCGTCGAACGATCTGCTGACGATGTTCGTCGCGCTCGAAGTGCTGTCGCTGCCGCTGTATCTGCTGTGTGGGCTGGCTCGCCGCAGGCGGTTGCTCTCGCAAGAGGCGGCGATGAAGTACTTCCTGCTCGGTGCGTTCTCCTCGGCGTTCTTCCTCTACGGTGTCGCGCTGCTCTACGGGCAGACCGGCACGGTGTCGCTGCCGGGAATCGGTGCGGCACTGGACAAGCGGCCCGAGAACGCGACTCTGGCCCTGCTCGGTCTCGGCATGCTCGCCGTCGGGCTGCTGTTCAAGATCGGTGCAGTGCCGTTCCAGGCCTGGGTGCCCGATGTCTATCAGGGCGCTCCGACCCCGATCACCGCGTTCATGGCCGCCGCCACCAAGATCGCGGCCGTCGGGGCGACCATGCGGGTACTGATGGTGGGAGTCGGTGCGCTGGGCTCGGATTGGCGCCCGGTGCTCGCCGCGGTCGCGGTGGCGACGATGGTCGTCGGTGCGATCATGGCGATCACCCAGACCGATGTGAAGCGCATGCTGGCCTACTCATCGATCGCGCACGCCGGTTTTCTGCTCGTCGGTGTCGTCGCCGCCGACAGCGCCGGTGTGGCCGCCGTGCTGTTCTACCTGCTGGCCTACGGCCTCGGCACCGTCGGTGCGTTCGCGGTGGTCAGTCTGGTGCGTGACGCCTCCGGTGACGAAGCGACCGCGCTGTCGCAGTGGGCGGGCCTCGGTCGCCGATCCCCGTGGCTCGCTTCGGCATTCGCCCTGTTGCTGCTGTCTTTCGCCGGTCTCCCGCTCACCAGCGGATTCGTCAGCAAGTTCGCGGTCTTCGCCGCTGCCTCCGGTGCGGGCTATACCGCCTTGGTGATCGTCGGTGTCCTCTGCAGCGCCATCGCGGCTTTCTTCTACGTCCGGGTCATCGTGCTGATGTTCTTCACCGACCCTCCGGCCGACGCGCCTATCGTGACCGCCCCGTTCGCCACCACCTTGGTCGTGGCGTTCAGCGCGGGCGCCACCGTTTTGCTCGGTCTGTTCCCCCAGCCGGTTCTCGACCTCGCCGACCGCTCCAACCTGTTCATCCGCTGATGCCGCCGAGTTCCCCGCCCGACCCCCGCCCACCGACCAGCCACGAACGCCACGCCGGTCAGCCGTGGAACGCGTCCTATCTCGACGGCCCCGCACCGTGGGACATCGGTACCCCGCAGCCCGCTGTCGTGCGGCTGGCCGAATCAGGCGGGTTCTGCGGACCGGTCCTCGATGTCGGGTGTGGCACCGGCGACAATGCTCTGTTCATCGCCGCCCGGGGGTTGCCCGTGCTGGGTGTCGACGTGGCCGAAACGGCGTTGGCCACCGCCAGGCAAGCAGCCGACGATCGCGGGATCGAGGTGGCCTTCGCCATGGCAGACGCCCTACATCTCCAGCGCCTGTATCGCCGCTTCGAAACAGTCCTCGACTGCGGCCTGTTCCACACCTTCGACGAGTCCGAACGCACCGAGTACGCGGCAAGCCTGGCCTCGGTCACCGACTCCGGTGGCACCTTGTACGTATTGTGCTTCAGCGATACCGGTCCCGACACCGGTCCGCACCCCGTCACCAGGCAAGCCCTCACCGCACCCTTCGATGACAACCCCGCCTGGCACATCGCCGCCATCGCCCCCGAGCATCTCCGAACACGCTTCGCCGACTCGACCTCCGCCTGGCTCGCCACGATCGAACGCCGATAACAGCTCGGCCGATTTCGGGCGTGACCTGAAGGGTGTTTGAGCTCTTCACCGTTGGCGCACGAGCACGGTGCTTACCAATTCCACGGCCAGATCATGACCATCGCTGCGGCCATTCGCCCAGCAGGCCGATCCTTCGCTCACCCCTCCCGCCAGTGGCCTACGTGCGCGACTCCCCGACCGTGATCCGATACCGCCGTGCCGGACCGAGTTCGGTGTCCTGGATGCTCTCGAGGACGCCACCACAGCGCTCGATCGTCTTCACCGACCCGATATTCTCGGCCGCGCAAACAACCAGTACTCGGTCCATCCCAGCCACTCGCGCCTCAGCGATGATCTCTCCCAATGCCCACGTGGCCAGCCCTCGACGGCGCGCGGACGGCCGGATCCCGTACCCGATATGCCCGACCGTCCGCACAAGTTCAGCGTCCCCGTGCCGCAATGCGATCCCGCCGAGTACACGATCACCCTCGACTATCCAGCGATACGAGCAACGCCCGTCCCCTGACGCGGTGATGAGCCGCGCGACCCAGAGCTCGAATCCACTCGCCGAGTCGACATCGTCACTCGGCAACAAACCGAAACCGTCCTCGTGGACACCGGGCCCCCACTCGACATGCGCGTCGCGCCATTCTCCGTACATATCGACACTGGGTGAGATCAATCTGTGCCCGGACCCGACCGGAATTCCATTGGAGGTGAACACTCTTTCAATCTAGTGGGCGAACCGAATCGAACCGCCGGGAATTCGGGCCCGCTTGCTAGTCTCGCCGATGTGACCATTGCACGGAGCTTTGTGAACATCCTTAGCGACCAACTCGCTACGACGCGTGACTTCTACGTCGACCTATTGGGTTTCCAAGTCGCCTACGACAGCGATTGGTTCGTGCAACTCGTCGACTCGGGCTCGGCGACAACCATCGGCATCATGGCGCGCGATCACGAGCTGGTGCCCGACCATGTTCGTGGCGGGTTCGGCGGCTCCTACCTCACCATCGTCGTCGACGATGTGGAAACTGTCTACGCCCGTGCCAAGGACCTCGGCATTCCCATCGTCGAGGAGCCCCGGGATCTGTTCTACGGCCAAAGACGTTTGCTGGTAACCGATCCCAACCGTTTCCTCGTCGACGTATCGAGCCCGACCGTGTCACCGCCCACCGACCTGTGACATAGCTTCTCCGAAAGGTGCGGCGGGCGCATGCCGGACGAGACCGGCTGGGTGATTCAGCTCGGGAGGTCCAGAGTGTCGAACTGGTGGGCTGACCAGATGAGGCGGGAGCCTTCTTCGGGGTAGGGCTGGGTGATGGGTTCGGCGTGGTAGACGCGCGTGGTTCGCGCCTGTGGATCGTAGGGCGCCCAGCCGGGGGTTCCCGAGGTAGCGAAATTCACCCAGTCGGTACGCATGCGGTGGGCGACATCGGTGATTTCGTTCGCGGCGTTCGGATGGGCGAAGCGGTGGGCGCGGACCTCGTCGGGACCGAGGGTGCCGAGGACGAGCAGGAAGTCCAGGCAGTGCGCGGCGCCCTGTTGCGAGTTGAAGCTCCACGCCAGTTCGCACAGCCACACGCGCCCGCCGCCTGCGTGCGCAGCATCGGCCAGATGCAGGCTCGGCATCCGGAACAGCCAGTCGGAGTTGAGGATTTCGAACAGCTGGCCAGATGTCGCTTCCGGATAGGCGGCGCGGTAGCGCCTGTCACCATCCGTGCCTGGTGCGAGGTGGCGAAAAGCTGCGGTCATGGTCTCCGGTGCCGGTTCGCTCCCCGGGCGAGATGTGTAGAGCCGGAACTCGTCACGGGTGTGGCTGACGAGCAGGTCGACGTCGCGTGCGGCACCGCCCGCGATCGCACGCCACGGCGCGCACGGCAATATCTCACCGTCGACAACAGGGGAGAACGGGGTGGGCGTGAGCGCCATCGGGCCCCAGACGTCGACGAACTCGGGCATCGCGGCGATCACCGCGGTGGTGGCGTCGGTGAGCGCGCGTGGCGGCAGCAGGGCGAGGTCTTCGACGGTGGCCTGGACGCCGAGCTGTGCGGCGATCGTGGTCGAGATCGCGGCGGCGAGGCTCGGAGTGAAATAGGTGCCGGGCATGCTCTGGCTGATCGCTCTGCGAAACAGTCCGGCCGCCATCGGCATCACCAGCAGCGCACCGATGGACGCACCGCCCGCGGACTGCCCGAAAACGGTGACGTTGGCGGGGTCGCCACCGAATGCGGCGATGTTGTCCTGGACCCAGCGCAGAGCAGCGATCTGGTCGAGGATGCCGCGATTGTCCGGAGCTCCAGCAATGCGGGCGAAACCGTCGACGCCGACTCGATAGTTCATGCTGACCACCACCACGCCGGCCGCTGCGAGCAGCGCACCGTCGCAATGCGGGTTGGCGGTGTCGTTCTCGAGGTAGGTGCCGCCCTGGATCCACACCATCACCGGCAGTTTCGCGGCCCCGAGGTCGGGTGACCAGACATTCAGCGTCAAACAGTCCTCGGATCCGTCATCGGTCGAGCCGGACGCCGACGACATCACCGAACCGCCATTGCGGGCCTGGGGAACCGGAGGGCCGAACATCAGCGCGTCGCGAACGCCCTGCCACCGCTGTGCAGGCCCAGGCGCCGCGAACCGTCGTGCGCCGACCGGCGGCGCTGCATAGCTGATCCCCCGAAAGACCGCGACAGCGCCTTCCCACCGGCCGCGCACAACACCGGCGCCCGTGCGGATTTCAGGTTCGTTGCCCACGCGATACTCACTTCCTGGTGTCAGAGGCCGCGCATCGTCGACCACATCGACGACCACGGCTGAATCGGACCCACGCATTCCCAGATCGTGGCATCGGTGGTGATGCCGGGAATTCCGAGCGGATAGTCGGTTCGGCCCGCTGGGACGACGGAGCTGAACCAGCGACGCAGATCCGCCTCGGTACCGCCGACGTAGACGACTGTGTCCGCGGTATCCGGCGGGACGCCGAAGTAGCCGAAGCCGCGGTTCGGACTGAAGACCGGCGGTAGACCCGCAGTGGAACGAGCGTGATCGAGCGCTGACGCTTGTACATACCATTGCGTCACGACCACGGCCGTGCGCTGCCGGTGCGGCGGTAATGCGCGGTAGGCGTTCGCGGTAGCCGCCACCAGCTCGGGCCATCCGAGTTCGCCCCCGGCGCTGCCGCCAGCACCACAATGCTGGCGCTCCACCACAGCGCCGGTCGCCGCAAACAACGCTCTGGGCCCCAGCCAGGCCACGGCGACGACCACCGCGATCCAGAAAATCGGGATCAGCCATTTGACCTGCACGGCAACGGCTGTCGCGAGCCCAGCCGCCCACAGCAACGCATCGTCGCGGGTCCGTACCCAGCGCACCAGCAGCCAGGTGAGCACCGCCCACAGCAAGGTATCGATGGCGTTCGTCGACAAAGTCTGCGCCTGGCCGAGTACGAACGCCGATGTCGCGCAGGCGATCGCTGTCAGTGACTGGGCTCCGCGAGCACCGCCCAGTTCGCGGGCGATGACCGCGCTCAACACCACTACGGCGAGCGACGCCGCCACTGCCGGAATGCGCAACGCGATGAACGATCCGGGAAACAGCCAGTCCATCGAGCGCGCGAGCAGCGGCACCAGTGGACCTTGGTCGGCATAGCCGAACGAGGGGTGCTTGCCCGCGGCGATGAAATACAGCTCGTCGTAGTAGTAGCCGTACCGCGTCGCCGATAGCGTCGCGACGATGCCGAAGACCACTGCCACCACCGCAACAGCGAACCGCGCGAAAGGCGGGCGTGGATCATCGGTCGTAGAAGGAGATCGAGCTGAGTCGACAACCACCCCTGGCACGGTGTCCGACACTACCGGCTCGGCGGGAACGACAAGCATGCAAACGATCCAGTCCTGGCCTACGCCACGGGTTTCGGGCCTCGGAGGCGCTGTCGCGTCGACAGGCGTCCGACGCCGCCCCCCTGTCGGCGGACAACGGCATCAGCTTCGGTCTGCTGCGGTGCCGCTATCGCACACCGATGCTGCCGACGATCAGATCGGTCAGCGCCGAGATCGCTTCGTCAGGCGTGGTCGTACCCAGGTTCAGTTCCGCGGCCAGTGTTTCGGCCGCGCCGAGCACGCCGACGCAGCGCAGTCGCAGTGCTGTGGCGGTGAATGGCGAGAACGGTTGCAGGGTGGCTGCCATCCAGTCGCGGTAGCTGTCGAGCATGTCGTGCTGGATCGCCTGGACGTCCGGATTGCCTTTCAGGGCGGCGGAAATCGCGTCGAATTCGGGCATATCGGTGGCGCAGGCGAAGTAGGCGGTGCTCATGACGCGGGCGATCTCGTCGACGGTGGGGGTGGCGTCGCGGGCGGCTTGTTCCGAGGCCAGGCGGTGGCGTTCGTCGAGTTGACGGTAGAGCGCGAGGAGCAGTTCGGGGCGGGTACCGAAGTGGTCGTAGACGATCGGCCTACTCACGCCCGCAGCTTCGGCGAGAGTGGCCAAGGTCAGGCCGTCGGTGCCTTGCTCTCGCACCAGCGTCAAGGCGGTGTCGAGCAGCTGCTCGCGCCTGGCCGGCTTCGCCAATCTGCCCGATCGTGCGGTCATCGTCCTCCCTTGCGCCATGTCCACAGCTTAGCTACAAAGAGTAAGTTACATTTTGTAGCTTAGCGGAGAGGGATTTCAGCATGGAGCAATCGGTACTGATCTTGGGCGGGTCGGGACAGGCGGGGTCGGACACCGCCGCCCTGTTGCGTCAATGGCATCCGACCCTGCCGTTGACCATCGCGGGCCGTGATCTCGGTCGTGCGCAACGGGTCGCCGACGCCGTCGGCACTGCCACGGCGGTGACGATCGATCTGTCACGCCGCGACCTCGGTCTCGCCGACGCCGACTACTCCGCGGTCGTGGCGACCCTGTGGGACCATCGGCTCAACGGCATGCACTACGCACAGGACCGTGGCCTGCCCTACCTCAGCATCTCCAGCGGCCTGCTCGACATCGGCCCGGAGATCGTCGCGGGCGCGCAAAGGTCCAGTGCGGCGCCGGTTCTGGTCGCCAGCCACTTGATGGCGGGCATCATCGTTCTCGCCGCACTGGATTCCACGCGCGAGTTCGACCGGGTCGACACGGTCCGAGTCGGCGTCGCGCTCGATGACACCGACACCGGCGGACCCGCGGGAATCGCCGACCTGGAACGCTGGTCGGCCGTCACGACGGCGGGCCTCGTGCGCCGCGACGGCGTCTTCACCTGGCTCGCCGAGGCCGACGCGCAAGCCGACGTCCATACCGTCGACGGCACCGCCCTGCCCGGCCAGAGCATCCCGGTTCTCGACGTGCCCAGCCTGGCCCTCGCTACCGGCGCACCGAACGTCCGGGTCGACTTCGCGGTCGGTGCCACCCCGAGCAGGCGGCGCGGTGAACCCGCCTCCGTCGAGGTTCGGATCGATCTCGCCGGAACCGGCCGGAACGGCGCACCGCTCAACAGAACACAGCACCTCGTCCATCAGGACGGTCAGCGACCGCTGACCGCAGTGGGGATCGCACTCGGCGTCGAACGGCTGCTCGGCCTGCGCGGCGACCGTCCCGCACCGGGCATCCACACCCCGGAGGCATTGATCGACCCCACCTACGCCGTCGAGCGGCTGAGCCAGATCGGTGCCGCGTGGCATCGAGACGGTCCACGAGCGGATGTCGGTGGAGATCTTCCGCGGCTGCACCC
>NZ_JBHWZY010000018.1:0-19992 GCF_042727815.1 Nocardia sp. NPDC060220 | reverse complement strand
GAACTTCTATTCGGTCTCGATTTCGGGATATCACATCGCCGAGGCAGGCGCGAATCCCATCAGCCAGCTCGCTTTCACCCTCGCCAACGGATTCACCTATGTGGAGACCTACCTGGCGCGCGGGCTGGCGATCGACGACTTCGCCCCGAATCTGTCGTTCTTCTTCTCCAATGGCATGGATCCCGAATACACGGTGATCGGCCGGGTGGCCCGCCGGATCTGGGCGATCGCGATGCGCGACCGGTACGGTGCGGGCGAACGCGCCCAGAAACTCAAGTACCACGTGCAGACCTCCGGGCGTTCGCTACACGCCCAGGAAATGCAGTTCAACGACATTCGCACCACTCTGCAGGCGCTGATCGCCGTCTACGACAATTGCAACAGCCTGCACACCAATGCCTTCGACGAGGCGGTGACCACCCCGACCGAGGATTCGGTGCGCCGCGCGCTGGCGATTCAGCTCATCATCGCCAAAGAATGGGGGCTGGCCGTCAACGAGAATCCGCTCCAGGGCAGTTTCGTCGTCGACGAACTCACCGATCTCGTCGAAGAGGCCGTGCTGGTCGAATTCGAGCGGATCAGCGAACGCGGCGGAGTGCTCGGCGCGATGGAGACCGGCTATCAGCGCGGCCGCATCCAGGACGAGTCCATGCGCTACGAGCAGCGCAAACACGACGGATCGCTGCCGATCGTGGGGGTGAACACCTTCCGCGGCCGCGACGACGACACCGAACACGCCCCGCTGGAACTGGCTCGCGGCACCGAAACCGAACGCCGCTCCCAACTGGACCGGCTGCACGGTTTCCAGGCTGATCACGCCGAAGAATCCCATCGCGCGCTGGCCCGGCTGACCGAGGTAGCGCACACCGACGGAAATATTTTCGATGTGCTCATGGACGCGGCGCGGGTGTGCACATTGCAGCAGGTCACCGATGCCTTCTTCGCGGTGGGCGGACAGTATCGGCGCACTGTGTGAGCCGCGTAATCCGTCGCGACACGCCGTTGGCGTGTGACAATCGCCGTGAGCTCTGCCAGCGGCGGCGATGGGACGCACAGCATGGATCTGACCGACTTCGACATCATCGATGCCCATATTCACCAGTGGGATCCGCATGCCACCCCACGCGAGTTCAGCAAGCTCGCGAAATTGATGCGCTATCTGCCTCTGCCGGTCGGTACCGCGGCGAAGCTGGCCCCGCTGCGTGACCGCCAATTCGTCGGCGAGCCCAGCGCCTACCTCCAGCCTTATCTGCCCGCCGACTACCGCGCGGACCGGGGAAATACGCCGGTCGAATCCGTGGTGGAAATCGAGGTGCAGTGGACGGGCTGGAAGCCCGACGAGACGCGCTGGGTGGCGAGCCTGCCGTTCGGTGTCGACACGCCCGCCTTGGCTACGATCATCGGCTCGGCCGACCCCGCCGGCGCGGACTTCGGCGCAGTGCTCGATGCGCATCAGTCCGCGTCGCCGCTGTTCCGTGGCATCCGGTCGATGGTCGCCTACCACCCCGATCCCGGCGTGAAGTCCTTCGCCGCCCACGACGGCGCACTCACCGCCCCGGCGTTCCTGAACGGCTTCGGGCAGCTCGCCGAGCGGGGGCTCTCGTTCGACGCGTGGGTGTATTCGGGGCAGCTACCCGAGGTGACGGCGCTGGCCGAACGGTTCCCCGAGGTACCGATCGTGCTCGATCACCTGGGGACGCCCGCGGGCGTCTTCGGGCCGGTCGGCAAGGACACCGGGCACACCGGCGGACAGCGGGAGCTCCTGTTCGATCGGTGGCGCGAGGACCTCACCGATCTGGCCGCGCAGCCCAACGTGGTGGCCAAGGTGAGCGGGCTGATGATGCCGGTGCTCGGGCACCCGGTGCCACGACGCGGTACTGCGACACCTGTCCCCGCTCTGCTGAGACGGGTGGCGCCGCTGCTGGCCCACGCGCTGGCGGTGTTCGGCGCCGACCGGCTGATCTGGGGGTCGAACTTTCCGGTCGACAAGCCGATCACCAGCCTCGGCGGCGCGGCCGAGACCGTGGCCACCGCGCTGAGCGACGCGGGCGCGAGCACCGACGACCTGCGGAAGGTGTTCGGCGCCAATGCCGTCCGGTTCTACCGGATCGAGCCGACCGCGTGAATCGCCGCGTCCGCGAGCCGGTTTCTGTCGGTGGACGGGTTTAGCATCGGCGCATGAAAGCCATCGGCACCTTCGAGGTCACCGCGTTCGATCCCACCGAACTGACGCCGCAGCCCCCCATCGTCACCGGGATGCCGGTCGGCATCTCGACCATGACGAAGGCCTACGCGGGCGAGATCGAAGGGCTCTCGGCCACGCTGTTCACCGCCGCCTTCGACATGAGCACCGGCGCGGGCACCTATCTCGCGATGGAGTCCTTCGAGGGTGCGCTGCACGGCAAAGCCGGTGCCTTCAACTTCGTCCACTCCGCCACCACCGGCGGTACCGACCGCACCGACGAGTTCTTCCACATCGTCCCCCGTAGCGGCACCGGGGAATTGACCGGCATCACCGGTACCGGCGCGCTGTACGTGGATGCCGAAGGCGGGCACCACATCTGGTTCGAGTACGAGCTGGGCTGATGCCAGATCGAACAGCAGACCGGGCCGAACCGTCGACTCAGTCGTCGAATTCGGTATAGAGCGAGCGCAATTCGCGTAGGCCGGTTGCCGCGGTCGGTTCGTCCTCGGCCGACATCCGCAGCGCGCGACGCAGCGGAATCGCGTCGAGGTCGTCGATGACGGCGTGGAATTCGACGCGGGGCAGCTCGGGTAGGACCAGTTCGTCGCCGTAGGGGTCGTCGGAATCGGCGGTACGCGCGGACTTCTCGACACCGCCGATGAGGGTGTCGAGGTCGAGGCCGCGCAGGGTGAGGATCTCGCTGGGCTGCTCGTCGAGGCGTTCGGCGAGCAGATAGCAGACCGCCGCCACGTGCTTGCACGGCCAGCCCATGTCCGGGCAGCTGCAGGTGAAGTCCAGTTCGGAGGCCGTGGTCGGCAGCAGGTGCGGGCCGAGCGCGGGTGGGAGCGCGCCCGAGGCGATCTCGGCGAGCATGCCGGGCGCCTCCCTGATCTCGGCGAGCAGCAGGTCCACCTCGTCCTCGCGCAGCGGCCGGATCGACAGCACCGAGGTGAACGGGCTCGGTTGGCTGCCCTGCACCTCCGCGGTCACCGCGCCCCGTTCGATCCGGTAGTTCACCACCTGCCCGACCCTGGCGTAGGTGCGTCCGCGCGAGAGCCTGCCCGCATCGGCGACCTTCTCCACCGAGTCGAGCAGCGACTTGCCCCACCAGGTCCGGCCGAAACCGCCGCGAGCCTGGGCGCCGCCGCGCACCGGTTTGCGCGGACCGAACTGGCTGAAGTCGGCCATCAGTCACCCACCGCCTCGGCGCCGAGGGTGAACAGCTCGCGCAGTTCGTCGGTGCTCATCTCGGTGATCCAGTTCTCGCCCGCGCCGACCGCCAGATCGGCCAATTGCTTCTTCCCGTTGATCATTTCGTCGATCCGCTCTTCGATGGTGTCGACGCACACCAGCTTGCGGACCTGCACCGCGCGCTGCTGGCCGATCCGGAATGCGCGATCGGTGGCCTGGTTCTCGACGGCCGGATTCCACCAGCGGTCCAGGTGGATCACGTGATTGGCGGCGGTGAGGTTCAGCCCGGTGCCGCCCGCTTTGAGCGAGAGCAACATCAGCGGCGGGCCGTTCTGCCCCTGGAAGCCGGTCACCATATCGTCGCGGCGCTGCTTGGCCACGCCGCCGTGCAGGAACGGGATCGGGGTGCCGAACCGTTCGGTGAGGTAGGGCAGGATCAGGTCGCCGAACTCACGGAACTGGGTGAAGAGCAGGGCCTTCTCGCCGTCGGCGAGCACCGCGTCGAGCACGTCCTCGACCAGCGCCAGCTTGCCGGAGCGGTGGCCGCCGCGTCGCAGGATCGGCGAACCGTCACCCAGGTAATGCGCGGGATGGTTGCAGACCTGTTTGAGCCGGGTCAGCGCGCCGAGCACAGCGCCCTTGCGCGCCATGCCTTTCGCGTCTTTGAGCTTCTCCAGCATGTCGTCGACGACGGCCTGGTAGAGGGCGGCCTGTTCGACGGTGAGGTTGGCCCGCACCGTCATCTCCAGCTTCTCCGGCAGGTCGCTGATCACCGCCGGATCGGTTTTGAGCCTGCGCAGCACGAACGGATCGGTGATCAGCCGCAGCCGGTCGATGGCCTGCTGGTCGCGTTCGCGCTCGATCGGCACCGCGAACTTGGCGCGGAACGACTGCGGGCTGCCGAGCAGTTTCGGCATGGCGAAGTCGAACAGCGCGCGCAGTTCTTCCAGCCGGTTCTCCACCGGAGTTCCGGTGAGCGCCAGCCGATGTCGCGCGGTGAGTGCCCTGGCCGCACGCGCCTGCCTGGTCACCGCGTTCTTGATGTGCTGTGCTTCGTCGAGCACGATCCGCTCCCACTGCTGTTCGTTCAGCAGCGTGATATCGCGGGCGAGCAGTGCGTAGGTGGTGATCACCAGATCCGAATCAGCCACCGCCGCAGCGAATTCCGTGCCCTGGAGGCGACCGGGGCCGTGATGCACGAGCACCCGGAGGTCAGGTGCGAACCGTTGGGTCTCCCGCTGCCAGTTACCGACCACCGACATCGGACACACCAGCAGCG
Organism: Nocardia sp. NPDC060220; assembly: GCF_042727815.1. Classification (NCBI taxonomy): domain Bacteria; kingdom Bacillati; phylum Actinomycetota; class Actinomycetes; order Mycobacteriales; family Nocardiaceae; genus Nocardia; species Nocardia sp. NPDC060220. The sequence goes on along the minus strand of NZ_JBHWZY010000018.1, from coordinate 15,337 downwards.
TCGGTCCGACCTGCGCCCCAGCGTCGAAGCTCGCGAGGGCGGCGTGTTCGTCGACCACCGCGGGCTGTGTCTTCTCACCCGCCGCGGCAGCCGTGCCGACCTCGCGCTCGTGCACGAGCAGCGCCAGCACCTGCACAGTCTTGCCCAGCCCCATGTCGTCGGCCAGGATCGCGCCGCAGTTCAGCCGGCTCATCGTGGCCAGCCAGCTCAGGCCACGTTCCTGGTAGGGCCGTAGCTGGGCTTTCAGGCCGACCGGAACCGGAACCGGCTCGGGTTCGCTTTCCCTGGCGAACAATTCGGCCGCCCAGCCGTCGGCGGTGACCTCGGTGACCGGGACATTGTCGACCCGCTCGGCGGCGAGTTCACCGATCATGTCGGCCAGGGTGATCGGACTGTCGTCGACATGCTGCGCGACGTAGCGGGCAGCGGCGGCCAGTGCTCGATGGTCGGCCTGCACCCACTCGCCGCGCAACTGGACCAGGTCGGATTTGCTGCTGATCAGCCGTTCCATCTCGGCCTGGGTGAGCACCAGATCGCCGAGCGCCAACTCCCACCGGTAGGAGAGCAGGCCACTGAGGCCGACGGTGGATTCGGCGGCGGCGGGGCTGCTCACGCGCAATCGCATGCTCGGTTCGGCGATGTTCCAGGCCCGTGGCAGGAGCAGCCGAATACCGGCTTCCTGCAGGGCATGTGCGCCGTGGGCCACCAGGTCGGCTACCACCTCGGTGGGGAGCAGCAGGTCGAGGCCGCGCGGATCGGTGGGGAGGTCGCGCAGGCGCGGGTAGGCCTTGCGCGCCTGGCCGAGTTTCTCCGCCGCCGTCCGTACGAGCACCGGATCATCTTCGAAGACAACGGGTTTGGGTGCGTCGTCGACCGGGCGCAGGCACACCTGCAGTCGCCACAGCGCCACCGATTCGTCGGCCGTGCCGAATTCGCCGTCGGGTTCGCACAGGCGCAACACCAGTTCCGGCTCATCGGCGGCATAGCCTTCCCGCCACTGCGTCAGCGTTTCCGACAGGCGGTAGGAGCCGGCGTCCAACGGGGTGTCGGCAACCAGCGCGGCCAGCAGCGGGTGCGTCATCGTGCGGTGCGCGAGATATTCGCGGGCGATCGGGTCGGTGAGGTGTGTGCACAGGTCGTCGAGCACGGCGGCGGGCGGGCCCGCCACCCGCAGCGCCGGTGGCATCGCGGCGGCCAGCTCGGCCAGCCATGCCCGTTGACGTTGTCCGCCGACGAGCCGCCAGCGCACCCACCACTGACCGTCGGCCCGCTCGATCTGAGGCACCACCCGACCGGCTCGCACCCACCGTTCGATGCCGCGCGCGACGTGCGCGAGGAACCGCAGGTCGCCGGAGATGTGCTCGCGCGGCAGTCGGCTGCGCAGCACAACGGCCGCCGTCGGTGGGGCGAGCGCGTGTGCGCGAACCTCGGCGGTCCCGGACTGTCCCCCGGCATCGACGACGAGCACCTGGGCCCGGTGCCGGAACCTCGCACGATCCAGGATGTCGCCGAGCACCGACCCCACGGCGACCGGCTCCGCGTCGTGCCACAGCAGTAGGCCCGATTCGGGGGACCACAGACCGTGCAGCATGGACTCCATCCAAGCAGGCGGCACCGACACCGATCACGGCCGCCATACCCCTGGATTTCTCGCCGCAACGAGAACATACTGAAATAACCCCAGGTCACGGGCCGGAACACCCACCGGCGACAACTCCATATGGACCCAGGCGGACCGGACCGATCCGGTTCGACCGATGACCCCTTGTAATTCGTGCGGAGGGCAGCGATGACGATTCTGCTCCAGGTTCTCGAGCAGAGCTACACACCCAACACCCCTTGGGAACGGCGCAAATTCACCTTCATCGACACCACGAAGATCCTCGGCATGCGGCTGGACGGTCAGGCAGGCGTCTGGCTCGATCTGTCGCGGCCAGGCGAATCCCAGCGCCTGGCGCACACCATCGACCCCAGTGAATCCATCACCTTCCTGCTCACCGTCTTCGCCAAGATCGCCGAATGCGAAGACCGTGGCGGTTCGTGGCTGGTCGGCCATGACGGCGCCCACGTCTCCTCGATAGCAGCCACCCGATTCCCGCCCAACCCGGCCGCGCAGGCCGCGGACGACCTGCTGGCCCGAGCCTGGTTGTAGGCCGCATCGTCGACTGACGCGGCCTTCCCCTCGCCCAGCGCCGCTCGAAGCGCGGTTGTTGTCGGTACCACCGGCTACAACATGCGGGTATGGGGAAACCGGCGTGGTTGCTCGTCACAGTGCTCGCGGTTGCCGGGTGCGCGGTGATCGGACCGGATGGGCCGGTCACACCCGCACCCGGCAGTCCGGCGCGCGCCGGGCAGTCACGACGGCTGCGACACCCGCATTATCTGGACTGTTGAGGGCGATGTTGCGTGATTCCCTGGTTGTGCGGCAGCGCTCCGTTCGGCATGGCCTGAGGGACGTGAGTCACGGCGTCGCAGCTGTCGGCGCCGTGGTGATGGTTCTATTGGCTGTGGCATGTGGTCAGGTGCCTGGAGTCGAGTCGGCGTCACCGCCCAGTGAGGTGCCGAGTCCAATTCCGGTTCCGGCTGATGCAGCGGGGCCGTTTCCGGTGTTGCAGGTGATCGACGGTGACACGGTGTCGATCCTGAAGGACAGCAGACAGGTGAGGGTCCGGATGTTGGGTCTGGACACACCTGAGACCCAGGATCCGCGCAAGTCGGTGCAGTGTTTCGGTACCGAGGCGGCTGACCGTGCCAAGCGGGTGCTGGTCGGCAAACAAGTAGTCGTGAGGCCCGATCCGTCGCAGGACAGCACCGACAAATACGGTCGGCTCCTGGCGTATGTCTGGGTGGATGGGGTGCTGTTCAACCTCAACCAGATCGCGCAGGGGTTTGGACACGAATACACATATTCACACTCACACCCCTACCAGTATCAGCGCGAGTTCCGCGCCGCAGCGCGGTATGCGCAGGTCCACCACCTGGGGCTGTGGAACCCGGCGACATGCAACGGCGTCACGAACTAGTACTGCAACGGCATCCGTGTGATTCGGGCGTCTGCTTGTCGCGCTCGTGTTGACCCGGCTCGATACCGCCGACCACGACTGGTACCGGTCGCACCGGCGACGACGCCGCCAGATCACGCCCGGCTATCGCACGACCGGCGGCAGGGCACCCGCTCGACTGACCACCGAGTGCAGTTGCAGTACTGGCTCGCCCTGCGCGGATTGCGATGGGGCAGACCGCCGATAACCCGGATGCATTGCACCACAACAGATTCGGTGCCACCGAAATTGACCATCGAACCCGCGGCGAAGTAGAGTCCGAGTGGCCCGACCAGCATCGGACCGCGCAGGAATATCGTAGACCTGCGAGTTGGAGAATGTGATGTACGAGGAAGTTCAAGGTGGCGAGAACGGACAGGCGCCGCCGATCAAGAGTTACGACACTTCTATTCATCCAAATTTTCCGGTAGTCGACTCGAGCAAATTCAAGACAATTCGCGATTTCACCGGTGAATTGATTCAAGCCAATGCCACCCAGGCGGCAGCCGTGGGGATCTACTTCAGCTCGAGAGATCGCCCCGTCGCCAAAGAATTGTTCGATCATTACTATCGCGTGACCGGCGACGACTACGTGCTGGAGGAATCGGCGATCCGCCTCGACCACCGTTGTGGTCGCCCATCCAGGTGCGGCCGGATCACATCAGATCGAATTGAAGCAGCAGTCCCACATCTGTGATGTCTACAATTTCCATACCGACGACGACTACGGCAACATGGCTCAGTCCGCTGTGAACACCATGGCGCAGAGCGAGGAACTCGGCCTCGCCAAGTCGTTCCTGGTATACGGTTCCGGTGCGGTGCACTCCTGGTCGGGTTCGAAATAGGTGGGGATATGACTGATAGGAACAGCAGGACCGATGATGTACTGGTCCCGGCGATCTTCGGAGTCATCATCGGCGGCTTACTGGCGGTGATCGCCTATTTCCCCTTGGTCGTGCTACTGCAGAACGTCTTCGACGTGCCCGAGCCCACTGCGACTCCCAAGAAATACCGAGGCGACACGGAACCAATCTCGCCGTGGTATTGGATAACGTGGATGATTCCGGCGCTCGTCGCGATTCCCGCCGGATTGGGATTGTCCTGGTGGCGGCGCATCCGGGTTTTCGCACTGGCGTCTACGGTGACGTTCGTCCTCGGCGCTGCCGTGGTCGCCGCTGTCGTGATTTCCTTCGAGATCAACGGATTCGCACCCGACTGACCTGACCGGAGTAGCCGGGTCAGACGGAGACAGCGTGTTCGAACCACACGTTGTCTCCGTATCCGTACCGAATGGCACCCAGGTCGACAATCACCTTCTCCGGGAGTTCGAATTCGCTCGCGTTGTAGACCGGGGTGGCCCGGCCGGACTCGTAGCCCAAAGCGCCGGAGATCCGCTGGATCGTGGTCGTTCGACTGTCCGAGGGTGGTCGCGGTAGCTCCGAACGCGGTCGCGGCTGCACCGGTCCAGTCGGCCTGTATCCACCCGGTGCCCGAGGACAGGTTCTGCGAGTGGGCGAAGTCGTTGATGCCGAGCAGGCCGATCCGCTTGCCCACTCCCTGCAGCGCCTCCCAGTCCGCTTCCACCGGCGCCAGGTAATCGGCACGGGCTTGATGCCGATGGTCCGGCCGAGCGGCTCGTCGTAGGAGGTGAGCAGCCCGACGCAGCCGGTGACGACCTGGCGGACCGTGTACTGGGCTTCCTCCACGTTCTGCAGGCTGGGCTGCTGCAGGCCGGTGAATCGGCGGACGTCCCCGGCCTGGCTTGTCGCCGCGACACCCTGCCCGTCGGTCAAGCTCGCCGCGGCCTGGTTGATCGAGACAGCGTGCTGCTCATCGGAATTCTTGTACGCGGTGGCCGCGGTCCCCAGTCCGGAACCCAGTGTGCCGAGGGCGCTCGTGTCCTTCTGATGGTCGCCGGACAGTGTGGTTTGCAGCTTCTGGATCGACACCGACAGCTGTGCCAGCTGTCCGGCTGTTCCGGCTGGTAGCGCTAAACCCGGTAGTAAACGGCCCGCGTTCTCGGTGAAATTGGCGCCGATGTCCTGGAGATCCAGTGTGAAGCCGGACAGCTTCGACACATCAACAGTAAAGTCGACCATTCGATCCCTCCGAGACAAACGCTGCGCACATGGTGACCCGGGACAACCGCAGCCGGGTCACCGAGGCTCGGGCCGGGCGAACCGGCAACCAATCCTGGCAACCAGCGAATCCAACTCGGCCACATCATGATCCAACACCACACACTACGACACCCCGGCCGCATGGCTGCCGCCCGCGCGCCCCAACCACTGCTTCTACGCCGCCGAGTACCTCACTGTGGCGGTCGACTACGACCTACCCGTCACCGCCGCGGACAACGCCACCCTCCACGACATCGCCCGCGGCTGCCCGTGAGCTCGGGTGGGTCCGCAGCCGGTCCGAGCCAGTGCTGTCACACCACCGAACCCCGCGGTCGCCAGGCGCTCCCAGCAGCGCCTACTCTCCGGTCGCCACCGCCCGTTTCGGATCGTTCGACCACTGCGAGTACGAGCCCGGGTAGAGGGCGGCGTCGATGCCCGCGATCGCCAGCGCCGCGATCTGGTGGGCAGCGGTGACGCCGGAGCCGCAGTACACCGCGACCGGGCCGTCGCCGAATCCCGCGAAGCGTGCGCGCAGTTCTTCGGAATTCCGGAAATGCCCTGTGCCATCCAGGTTTTCAGCGGTCGGCGCGCTCACCGCGCCGGGGATGTGTCCGGGACGCGGATCGACCGGTTCGACCTCGCCGCGATACCGCTCGCCCGCGCGCGCGTCGAGCAGCACACCCGGCCATTTCGCGACGGCGTCGGCATCGACCATCGGCAAACCGCCGGGGCGCACCACCAGGTCACCACCCACCGGATCCGGTTCGGCGCCGGTCGCGACTTCCCCACCGGCCGCGATCCACGCGGGCAGCCCGCCGTCGAGGATGCGCACGTTGTCCACACCGGCCCAGCGCAGCAGCCACCACGCCCTCGCGGCCGCCATGCCGCCGGTCGCGTCGTAGACCACCACCGGGTCGCCCGAGCTCAATCCCCAACTGCGCGCGCATTTCTCGAAGGTGCCGGGATCGGGCAGCGGATGCCTGCCGCGCGGGGGCGCCGGCGCGGCGGCCAATTCGGTCTCCAGATCGACGAACACCGCGCCCGGAACATGCCCGTCGAGATAGTGCTGCGGGCCATCGGGATCGCCCAGCGCCCACCGGACATCGAGCAGGTGAATCGGCTTGTCCGCCAGCTCTTCCCGAAGCTCAGCCGAGGAAATCAATACCGCGCCCACTCCCACTCCTCCTCCAAGCCCCCGCCTGCGAAACCGTCCCCGACACCCTACGCATCGAACCGGCTCCGCGGCACCTATCGACGCACGACTTCACCCGGCAACGCCGACCGTGCCGGTGACTCCGGCGCGGCAACGCACGACGCCGGGCCCGCGAACCCGGTCGCATCGTTCACAGGCCGGTCGCGAAACTGGACCCACCATCGGCACGCACGAATCAGGCCACTTTCGCGAGACTGGCAGGCGACGACCCCCACCGCGTCGGGCAGTATCGGCACAATGTCGCAGGTCTCCACCACTTCGCCCGATATCGCCGACAAACCGGCGGGCATCGCACAGCCGCTCGGTGCGGGCGCCATCACGGCACTGGTCGGCTTCACGAGTTCGTTCGCGGTGGTGCTGAGTGGTTTGCGCGCGGTGGGGGCGAGTCCGGCGCAGGCCGCGTCGGGCCTGCTGATCCTGTGCTTCACCCAGGGCATCGGCATTCTGCTGCTGAGTGTGCGGTACCGGATCCCGATCACGCTGGCTTGGTCCACGCCGGGTGCCGCCCTGCTCGCGAGCACCGGGCTGGTCGCGGGCGGCTGGCCGGGCGCGGTCGCGGCCTTCGCGGTGACCGGCGTGCTGATCGTGATCACCGGGTTGTGGCAGCGGCTCGGCTCGCTGGTGGCCGCGATCCCCGTGCCGATCGCGCAGGCGATGCTGGCCGGTGTCCTCGTTCCGCTGTGCCTGGCCCCGGTGCAGGCGCTGCGCACCTCGCCCGCCGTGGTGGTCCCGGTCATCGTGGTGTGGCTGGTCCTGCAACGGTTCGCACCCAAGTGGGCGGTGCTCGTCGCCTTCGCCACGGCGGCCGTCGGTACGGGCATCGACATCGTGGTGAACAACCGGCACCTGGAATTGTCCGCCATGGTTCCGACTGTGGAATGGACTGTCCCCCAGTGGCATTGGCAGGCCGTCGTCGGCATCGCCATCCCGCTCTACATCGTCACCATGGCCTCGCAGAACATTCCGGGCGTCGCGGTGATGCGCTCGTTCGACTTCCAGGTCCCGTGGCGTCCCGCCATGCTCGTCACCGGTATCGGCACCATCCTCGGCGCGGCAGCGGGCGGCCACGCGATCAACCTCGCCGCGATCAGCGCCGCCCTCGCCGCCGCACCGTCGGCGAGCCCCGACCCCAAACGCCGGTGGATCGCCGCGGCGACAGCGGGCGCAAGTTACCTCGTCCTCGGCCTCGCCTCCGCCGCCCTGGTCACTCTCATCGCCGCCGCGCCGGCGGGCACCATCGAAACCGTCGCGGGCCTTGCCCTCCTCGCCACCCTCGCCGCCGCCCTGACCGGCGCCCTCAGCGACCCCGCCCATCGCATGGCAGCCCTGGTCACCTTCCTCGTCGCCGCCTCCGGCACCACCCTCTTCGGCATCGGCGGCGCCTTCTGGGCGCTGGTAGCCGGACTCGTCGTGCGCCGCTTCCTGCCCACCGGCACCTGAGGGTCCGGCGGCGGGGCCGAGTTCAGTTCGGTCCGGCCAGCCGGTCGAGCAACGGGCCGGTCCGCGGTCCCACCAGCTCACGCATGACCAGGGCCATATTGGTGCGCTCCACGCCGGGGATCTTCAGGATTCGGCCCGCGATGCGGTAGAGGTCGTCGGCGTCGCGGGCGACGATGCGGACGGTGAGATCGGTGGCGCCGGTCATCCCGCAGACCTCGGTGACCTCGGGGACATCGGCCAGCTCGTCCACCACGCTGTCGAGTCGGTGCTGGTCGACCACGACCGCGACGAACGCTGCCAGTGGGTAGCCGAGGGCGCGCGGTTCCACCCGGCGTTCGAAGCTGCCGAGCACCCCACCGCTGTCCCAGCGCGCCAGACGCGCCTGCACCGTGTTGCGCGACAGGCCGAGGCGCGCCGCGAGCTCCACCCCGGTGGCACGGGGATTGGCGTTCAGCTCGCGCAGCAAACGCGCGTCGGTGGCGTCGAGTGTCACGTCCGGTTCGCGACTGGTCATACAACGCAGTATGACAGCGCACCACCCCCGTAGACCATGCATTCTGCTCATGTGCGCGTGTACCGCTTGCGCACACCGCGTTATGGTGGATGCTGAGTGATACACATCGCACTCAGCGGAGTGGCGTACCTGCATCGGCCCACAAGGCGCGGTGGCGAGGAGGCGATCACGATGTCGCAGAAGCAGACCTACCCGGTCCAGCTGGTTCAGCCCGACGGCCGCCGGGTGTTCGACAGGGAGCACGGCGCGCTCGTCGCCGACATCGATGCCGAGCGGTTGCGGCAGCTGTATCGGGACATGGTGATCACCCGCCGGATCGACATCGAGGCGACCGCGTTGCAACGCCAGGGCCAGCTCGGATTGTGGCCGCCGCTGCTCGGCCAGGAAGCCGCGCAGGTCGGCTCGGCGCACGCGCTGCACCCCGACGACTACGTGTTCTGCTCCTACCGCGAAACCGCCGTCGCCTACTGCCGTGGCGTCGCGCCCGAGCAGCTCACCGCCCTCTGGCGCGGCGTCTCACACCACTGCTGGGACCCCGGCGAGGTCAAGATGACCAATGCCAATATCGTCGTCGGATCCCAGGGGCTGCACGCGACCGGTTACGCCTTCGCCGCCCATCTCGACGGCGCCGATATCGCCACCATCGCCTACTTCGGCGACGGTGCGACGAGCCAGGGCGACCTCGCCGAGGCACTCGGATTCGCCGCGGCGTGGAGCGCGCCGGTCGTGTTCTTCTGCCAGAACAACCAGTGGGCGATCAGCGAACCGGTGGCCGTGCAGAGCCATACCCCGCTGTTCCGCCGAGCCGATGGTTACGGGATTCCGGGCGTGCAGGTCGACGGCAACGATGTGCTCGCCGTCCTCGCGGTCACCCGCCAGGCCGTCGAACGCGCGCGCACCGGCGGCGGCCCCACCTTCATCGAGGCGATGACCTACCGGATGGGCCCGCACACCACCGCCGACGACCCGACCCGCTACCGCACCGCCGCCGACACCGAGTACTGGGCCCAGCGCGACCCCATCGAGCGCGTGCGTCTACTCCTCGACCGCGATGACGACCTCTCCCCCGAATTCACCCAGCAGGTCACCGACGAGGCCGACGAGGTCGCCCGCCGGCTGCGCACCGCGACAATCGAGATGCCCGACCCCGATCCCGTGCGGATGTTCGACAACGTCTACGCGACCGAGCATCCACTGATGACCGAAGAGCGCCAACAGCTCTCGGCCTACCTCGCCGAAGGAGCGCAGTCATGATCACCACCTTCGCCGGCGCCCTCAACGTCGGCCTGCGCAGCGCGATGGAAGACGACGCCAAAGTCGTCCTGCTCGGCGAGGACATCGGCCGGCTCGGTGGTGTGTTCCGCGTAACCGACACCTTGCAGAAGGATTTCGGCGACAATCGCGTCATCGACACACCACTGGCCGAATCCGGCATCGTCGGAACGGCTTTCGGGATGGCGTTGCGCGGATACCGTCCCGTGGTGGAGATCCAGTTCGACGGTTTCGTCTATCCGGCCTTCGACCAGATCGTGTCGCAGGTGGCCAAGATCCACAACCGTACCGGCGGAAAAGTAAAGGCACCGTTGACGATCCGCATTCCGTTCGGCGGTGGCATCGGCGCGGTCGAGCACCATTCGGAATCACCCGAGGTGTATTTCGCGCATACCGCGGGCCTTCGCGTTGTATCACCGAGTACGCCCGCCGACGCGTATTCGATGATTCGCCAGGCGATCTCACTGGACGACCCGGTGATCTTCTTCGAACCGAAACGTCGCTATTGGGACAAGGCCGACGTAGATTTCGAAGGCGAACCGGATCTGCCCCTGCACAGGGCCAGGGTCTGCACCCGCGGTGCCGACGCCACCGTCGTCGCCTACGGCGGTACCGTCGCCACCGCGCTCACCGCGGCGAAGATCGCCGCCGAGGAAGGACATTCGCTCGAGGTGATCGACCTGCGCAGTCTCTCGCCGATCGACGTCGACACGATCGCGGAATCGGTGGACAAGACCGGCAGGCTGGTCATCGTGCACGAGGCGCCCGTGTTCGCCGGGCTCGGCGCCGAGATCGCGGCCCGCGTCACCGAACGCTGCTTCTATCACCTCGAGGCGCCGGTGCTGCGCGTCGGTGGCTACGACATCCCCTACCCCCCGGCTAAGCTCGAAAAGCACCACCTGCCCGACCCCGACCGCATTCTGGCGGCGGTCGACCGCTGTCTAGCCGCGTGATGAAAGGTGCCCTCGTGCCGGAACCAGCCGCCGATGACGACGGTCATGTTCTCGAGTTCCGCCTTCCCGACCTGGGTGAAGGCCTGGCCGACGGCGACCTGGTGTCCTGGGCCGTCGCGGTCGGCGACACGGTGGAACTGAACCAGACCATCGCCGAGGTGGAGACCGCGAAGGCGGTGGTGGCGCTGCCGTCGCCGTTCTCCGGGGTCGTGGTCGAACTGCTCGCTCAGCCCGGTGACACCGTCCCGGTCGGCGCGCCGCTGATCCGGGTGCGCAACGATCTCGAGGTGTCGGCCCCACCGACCGCGGAGCCCCGCACGAACGTGCTGGTGGGTTATGGGCCCGAGGCCGAATCGACCTCGCGGAGAAGGAAAGCCACGCCGTCCATGGCCTCGAGCACGCCGAGCACCCATCGCGCCGCCGCGACTCCCGCGGCCCGCAAACTGGCCAAGGAACTCGGCATCGACCTGTGGTTCGTCGCGGGGTCGGGGCCGGAGGGCGCGGTCACCGTCGACGATGTGCGCTCGGCCGTGCCGGTGACCCAGCCGCGCACCCCCGCCCGCCTCGGCGATGTCGTGCGCGCTCCGTCCAACGGCCACATCACCGACGGGGACGGCCTGATCGAGCCGACCGCCCGGGAAGAACGCACTCCCGTCACGGGCATCCGAAAGCGCACCGCCGCCGCGATGCAGGCCAGTTCGCGCACGATTCCCCAGGCCAGCACCTTCGTCACCGTCGACTGCACCGCCTCGATGGAACTGCTCGACCACCTGCGCACCACCAAGTCCTTCGAAGGTCTCACGCTCACGCCACTGGCGCTGGTCGCCAAGGCCACGCTGGCGGCGATCGCGGAGTATCCGGGGATCAATACCGCGTGGGACGAGCAGAGCCAGGAGATCGTCACCAAGCACTATGTGAACCTGGGGATCGCGGTCGCCTCGGATCGCGGCCTGATGGTGCCCAATCTCAAGGAGGCTCAGTCACTGAGCCTGCGCGAGCTGTGCCGCGAGATCAGCTGGGCGGCCGACACCGCCCGCTCCGGCAACGCCACCCCGAACGACCTGCGCGGCGGCACCTTCACCCTCACCAACGTAGGCGTCTTCGGTGTCGACAGCGGAGTCCCGCTGGTGAATCCGGGCGAGGCCGCAATCCTGTGCCTCGGCTCGATCCGCAAGCGCCCCTGGGTCTTCCGTGACGAACTGGCCGTGCGCTGGGTCACCACCCTCGGCCTCAGCTTCGACCACCGCATGGTCGACGGCGAACTCGGCGCCCGCTTCCTCGCCACCACAGCGGGTTTCCTGGAGGACCCGTTGACGCTGCTCAGCCGCATCTGAGCACGCGTCGGGACCCGGCCGTATAGTTCGGGCCGGTGCGCGTCCGACCGGACCGCGCACCGTGCGAACGAATTTCGGCAGGTGTATCCGAGGAAAAAGGGGGCGTCATGGGGTATCCGTATGGGCAGCAGCAAGGTCAGGGCTATCCGCCGAACGGCCAGCAGGGCTACAACCCGTACGGCCAAGCCGTTCCCGGGTACGGAGCACCGGGCCCCGGCGTTCCCGGGTACGGCGCTCCTGTGCCCGGCTATGGCGCTCCCGGCTACGCGACGCCCGGCCCCGGTGCGCCCGGATACGGCTATCCCCAGCCTGCCGCCTCGGGCGCTACCGGGATCATCGCTGCGGTTCTAGCTCTTCTGCTTTCGCTGGTTTCCCTTGTTGGTGCGGTGGTCAGCTATAACGCCACGGGCGCTTACGAATGCTCCGGCGAATTCGTCCAGAAGCCGGATGGCAGCTTCGAGTGTTCGAGCACGTCCGTCTCGCCGCTGGTGATGACCTTCGTCGTCACCGGCGCCGCGCTGGGCCTGTTGCTCCTCACCGGCTCTATCCTGCTGTTCCTCCGCAAGACAGCGGGCCGGGTGATCGTCATTTCCGTGGCGGCGCTCAGCGCACTCGGCAGCCTCGTCTCCCTCGCGACCTCCGCGTCATCCTCGGTGACATCCGGCGCGAGTGTGGCCATCGGGCTCGTCCAAGCCGCGGTCGCGGTCTTGATGCTCAGCCTTGCCGCGGCATCGTCGACCGGGCGCTGGATCCGGGCAGCACAGCAGCGACCGAACTACCCACAGGGCGGCTACCAGCAGTATTGAACCCACCGGGTGATATATCCGACCCGCAACGCCGACGAAACACGGCGCTCACTCACGGTAAAAAACGGGGACTACAACCTGTTACATGAGTGAGGCGCATCCCGTCGACACCCGGTTGCCGTTCGCTCGGCAACTGGCTTTCGGCATCCAGCACGTCCTGATCATGTACACCGGCTGTATCACCGTGCCGCTGGTCTTCGGCGCGGCCGCGGGGCTGGACCGGGCGACGATCGCGCTGTTGATCAGTGCGGACCTGCTGGTCGCGGGCATCATCACGCTGGTGCAGAGCCTCGGTGTCGGCAAGCTGGCCGGTGCGCGGTTGCCGATCGTCTGCGGCGCAACGTTCGTCGGGCTCAACCCGATGATCCTGATCGCCAAGGAGTACGGCCTCGACGCCGTGTACGGGTCGATGCTGGTCGGCGGTGTGGCCGGTGTCGCGCTGGCGTGGCCGTTCGCGCGGGTGGTGCGGTTCTTCCCGCCGCTGGTCACCGGGACCGTGCTGACGGTGGTGGGCGTCTCGCTGATCGGGGTCGCCGGGGGCCTGATCATCGGGACCGACCCGAAGTCGGCCGGCTTCGCTTCGCCCTCCAATATCGGGCTGGCGGCGGTGGTGGTGCTGATCGCGGTGGGCTTCGTCTGCCTCGGACGCGGCGTGTGGTCGCAGCTCGGTGTGCTGATCGCGCTGGTCGCGGGCATCGTGATCGCGCTGCCGATGGGACTGATCACCACCGCCGGGATCGGTACCGCCGACTGGATAGGGATCCCGCAGCCGTTCCACTTCGGGTCGCCGCAGTTCCCGGTGACCGCCGTGGTGGCGATGAGCATCGTGATGGCCGTGGTGTTCGCCGAGTCGACCGCGAGCATGCTGGCGATCAGCGAGATCACCGGAAAACCACTGAGCAGGGGCGATCTCGCGCGCGGCCTGGTGGGCGACGGCCTGTCGGGTGTGCTCGGCGGCATCTTCACCGCGTTCGTCGACACGATCTTCAATCAGAACGTCGGCGCGGTCGCCACGACCAGGGTCTTCAGCCGGTATGTCACCGCGGTGAGCGGCGCGATCCTGGTGGTGCTCGGGCTGGTGCCCCGCATCGGCGAGGTGGTGGCGGTGATTCCGAAGCCGGTGGTCGGCGGCGTCGGGCTGGTGCTGTTCGCGACGGTCGCCATCGTCGGCGTCACCACACTGCTCGAAGCCGATCTGACGGACCGGGTCAACGCGACCGTCGCGGCCACCGCCATCGGCATCGGCCTGCTGCCGGTGTTCACCAAGGACATGTTCGACAAGTTCCCCACCTCGGCGCAGATCCTTCTCGACAGCGGCGTCACCCTCGGCGCGGCCACCGCGTTCTTGCTGAACCTGGTCTTCAACCACACCCCGCTCGGCGCGATGGCCCGCGCCGCGATCGTCACACCGGCCGATACGGAAGAACCCGCCACCGAAGACGAACCAACGACCACGAGCCCCGCCGTCGCCACCTGATCGAGCCATAAACCACACCGCAGCACCGCCATGACCGCACTCCCAGCCCCGCACGGGACCGCCAGGGGCGCGAACTCGAGCGCGCCAGCGCTCCAAAAGTTACTGTGCGGGGATGGAGATAGCAGGCAAGGTCGCGATCGTCACCGGCGCGGGTGCGGGTATCGGTGCCGCACTCGCCTATCGTCTCGTCGCCGGTGACGCGAAGGTCGTCGTCGCCGATCTCGATGCGGACAGCGCGGCGAAGGTAGCGGCCGACCTCGGTGACAACGCGATCGCGGTCGGCGGCGATGTGGCCGACGAGCAGGTCGTGGCGGAATCGATCGCCACCGCCGAACGCGAATTCGGTCCGGTGGACCTGTATTTCGCGAACGCGGGCATCGGCGGCGGTCCCGGCCTGGACAGCACGGAGGCCCAGTGGGCGAGCACCATCGAGGTGAATGTGATGGCCCACGTGCGGGCCGCGAAACTACTCGTTCCCGGTTGGCTCGAGCGTGGCAGTGGCTACTTCGTCTCCACCGCCTCCGCCGCGGGGCTGCTCACCCAAATCGGTTCCGCCCCTTATTCGGTGACCAAACACGCTGCGGTGGGCTTCGCCGAATGGCTCTCGGTGACCTACGGCGACAAGGGCATTCGCGTGAGCTGCCTGTGTCCGATGGGTGTGGACACCCAGCTGCTCACCGGTGCGCTCATCCCCGACGACCCGGAGGCGGGCGCGCTGGCGATCAAGGCCGTGAAGACCGCGGGCGCGGTGCTCTCCCCCGAAGAAGTCGCCGAAACTGTCGTCGAGGCGATGGCCGCCGAACACTTCCTGATCCTGCCGCACCCCGAGGTACTGCAGATGTACCGCAACAAGGGTTCGGACTACGACCGGTGGATTTCCGGTATGCGCCGGTTCCAGACCATGCTGCGCGCGTGAACAGCGGACGGTGCGCCCGAAAAAATTCGGCGAGGTAGCGGCGAGATCGCTCGATTCCTGCCACGATAGTCTCCAAGCCGCCGGTCACGATCCGCTGATCGGTGAAGGTCTACGCGGAGATCCGGCGATGGCGCACCTGATGTATTTCAAGAAGATTCGCGACGAGCTCACCGAGGTCGAGTACCTATGGGGGCCGAGCCGAGAACAACTCGACTCGTCCCTGGTCATCGACAAGAAGACCTTCGCTGCCC
>NZ_JBHWZY010000017.1:0-20260 GCF_042727815.1 Nocardia sp. NPDC060220 | reverse complement strand
GTTCTTGACCAGCTCCGGTGCATCCACGTCGTCCTGCACGGGCGCGGCGTGCGGGTCGGTCGCCGCGCGGTTGGGCAGCAGGACCGCCATCGCGATCACGACCAGCGCCAGGACGGCCGAGATCAAGAAGGCCAGGCGCATGCCGTCGAGGGTGGCTACGGCAGGCGGGGTGCCCGCCTCGATGAGCGAGGTGCTGCGGGCCGACATGACCGTGACGACCAGCGCGGTGCCGAAGGCCGCCGCCACCTGCTGGATGGTGCCCAGCATCGAGCTACCGTGCGAGTACAGGTGCATCGGCAGTGCGCCGAGGCCGAGGGTGAACACCGGAGTGAACGTTGCGGCCAGCGACACCATCAGCAAAATGTGCAGACCGAGCAGCTGCCAGTACGGCATGTCCATCGAGATCTGGGTGAAACCGGCCAGCGAGGCGGCGATACCGATCGAGCCTGGGATCACCAGCGCCCGACCACCGAACTTGTCGAACAGCTTGCCCACGGTCGGACCGAGCAGACCCATCGCCAGACCGCCCGGCATCACCAGCAGGCCGGTCTCCAGCGGGCTCAGACCGCGCAGGTTCTGCAGGTACAGCGGCAGCAGGATCATCGAGCCCATCATCGCCAGGAACGCGACCGACATCAGGACCAGCGCCTTGGTGTAGGTGCCCTGCAGCAGGACCCGCAGATCCAGCAGCGGGGTCCCGTTGCGCTGCAAGCTGACCTGGCGCAGCGCGAACGCCGCGATCAGCGCGACGCCACCGGCGGTGATCAGTACCGCGGTGGAGTAGCTGTCACCGTGGAACTTGCTCAGCCCGAACACCAGCCCACCGAAGCCGAGGGCCGCCAGTGCCACACTGGGGAGATCGAGCGTGCCCGGCTGCGGCTCGCCGACGTTCTCCAGCTGACGCAGACCCAGCCAGGTGACCAGACCGGCGATCGGCAGCATCACCACGAACAGCAGTCGCCAGGAGTCGATTCCCGGGATGGCGATCTGCAGGATCAGGCCCGAGATCACCGGACCCATGGCAGGCGCGACCGAGATGGCCAGGGTGACGTTGCCCATCACACGGCCACGGTCCTGCTCCGCCACCACGGTCATCAGGGTGGTCATCAGCAGCGGCATCATCACCGCGGTGCCACCGGCCTGGATGACGCGGCCGATCAGCAGCACCGCGAACGTCGGCGCGAGTGCCGAGATCACGGTGCCTGCGATGAACACGCCCATCGCGGCCGCATAGGCCTGACGGGTGGTGACCCGCTGCAGGAACCAGCCCGTGGTGGGGATGATGGCGGCCATCGTGAGCATGAACGCGGTGGAGACCCACTGCGCGGCGACCTCGGTGACATGGAGATCGCTCATCAACCGCGGGATCGCGTTGATCATGATGGTTTCGTTGAGGATGACGACGAAGGTCGCGAGCACCAGCACGCGGATGACGGTCGGTGTCTTGCCCTTCGTCGTCGGCGTGGATAGATCGGCTGGCATCGGGGTAACCTCCGGAAAACATGGGGAAACGGCGGGGCGTGAGCTGTGGCCCGATGCCGAGTCGACGACGTCCCGGCACCACAAGAGAAGAGACGGATTCCGTCGGTCCAACTCATCGGGCGCCGGTCAGTATTCCGGGCGGGTACGACACAAATCACCTGGTTTTTCGGATTCGCGCCGACAGGGGCTCATCGAAAGGTGCAGGTCCCGGGGATATCGAAGCTGGTCTCACGCTGGATCGTGAGCCTGGTCACTGCCCGATCTCGGCCGACGGCGCGCCGGTGTGTTCGGCGGAGTGGACCCCGAGATGCGGGGTATACCGGTTAGGTGACTGCGTCGAGAACCTGGCTTGCTGTGGTGTGCGCGATTGTTGCCGCTCTCGGGGGTGCGAAGGCATCGGCCGATCCGGGGGCGTATGTGGCGGGGGAGGCGCCGCTGGGTGGCAGGTCCGCTCAGATCGATGTGTACTCGCCCGCGATGGGGCGGGTGATCCAGAACAACGTGATCAAGGCGGCGGGGGCCGGGGCTCCCACGCTGTATCTGCTCACCGGGGCCGGTGGTGGGGTGGACGGGATCTCGTGGTGGGACGACACCGACGTGCGTAGCTTCTTCGCCGACAAGTTCGTGAACGTGGTGATGCCGGTCGGTGGGGCGTTCACGTTGTACACCGACTGGATTTCCGATGATCCGGGGGTCGGCCGGGTGCGGTGGGAGACGTATCTGACGCAGGAGCTGCCCGGGGTTATCGATGGTGCGCTGGAGACGAGTGGGCGCAATGCCATCGCCGGGGTGTCGATGAGTGCGTCGTCGGCGCTGGATCTGGCGATTCAGAGTGGATCACGGTTTTCCGCGGTGGCGGCGCTGAGCGGTTGCCCGTGGGCTTCGGATCCGATGGGAATCGCGATGGCCAGCGCGCAGGCGGTGCGTGGTGGGGGGAATCCGGGGAATATGTGGGGGATTCCTGGTGGGCCGGGGTGGCGGGAGCATGACGTCTTCGCCAACGCGGGGCGGCTCGCGGGGAAGACCATTTTCCTGTCTGCGGCTACGGGGTTTCCCGGTGCGCAGGATCGGGGGTTGCCGATGCCGCCGATCGAAGCTCTCGCGGGGGCGTGTACGGCTGCGTTCGCTGGGCGGTTGAAACAGTTGGGGATACCGGCTGTGCATGTGCATCGGGCGACCGGGTCTCATACGTGGGGGCAGTTCCAGGCTGACCTGCACGAGGCTTGGCCGCATTTGGCCAGGGCTATCGGGTGAGGGGTTCCAGCACGAGGAGTGGCACCGGGACGGGTGAGGGGTAGCGCCGCGTGGTTATTGAACGCGGGGACTGGGCGGTGTGGTCGGGAGTGTGGGGGTTGAGTTCGGTGGGGTGGGTATCACGGTGACCAGTTGGGGGGTCGAGGCTTCGGGTTCGAGGGTTTCGGGCAGGGTTCTCTGGCGGGTTCTGCGGAACCACCACTGCAGCAACGCGATGCCGATCAGGGCCAGTAGGGCTGTGGTGAGGCTGATGGGTAGGCCGGGTGGGCGCCAGGTGACGGTGAGGGTCGCGTTGTGGGTGCCGGGTGGGATGTCGACCGCTACGAAGGTGCCTGCTACTGCTCGGATGGGGATTTCGCTGTTGCCGAGGGTGGCTGTGTAGCCGGGCCAGGCCAGGCGGGACAGCACGATTCGGCCGCCGGTGCCGGAGGAGACGGTGGCGCGGTTGGTGAGACCTGCCTCGGGCATAACGGTGGCGTGTACGCCGGATTCGTGGGCGATCAGGTCGCCGGGGGAGGGTAGGGGGTTGACTCGCTCGAGGACCCAGATCTGGTGTTCGTGACCGGGGTAGTGGACGAACTTCCAGCCCGCGGGGGCGGGCTCGGTTCCGGCATGGGGATACTGACTGCGTTGCAGGACAATGCGATCCAGGCGCATCAGATCGACGATCGGTGTGTCGGTCGACGGCTCGACGGCGAAGACCCTCCGGTACGCGTCAGGGCAGGTGCCGCCGTCCCATGCCATGCACAGCAAGCCCGCGAAGGCGGCGTGCCCGACGGGCGTGTACCCGTTCACGTACTGCAATCCGAGGTTCTTGGCATAGCTGCCCAGCGCGATGGAGCCGTAAGTGCCTGCGAGCGTGCGCTCTTCGTCGCGCACCATGATCCGGTCCGCCAATTGCAGTGTGCGACCGCCGAAATCGGGGAACGCGGCGGTCATGTCCGAGCGCTGCTCGGCGAATCCGTACGACATCGGAGTCCGGGGCGCCGACGCCACCTGGACGAACGCGATCGGGAAGGTCGTGGCAATGGTCAGCGCGGCCGCGGCGGCGATCCCGCGCGTGCGCGCCAGCCACACCACCCCGGCCCCGAGCCCGACCACCACGAACACGGCGAGGGCGTGGCGTTCGACGAGTTTCGGTGCGGCGGAGAACGATCGGATGAACAGCAACGCGATCAGCGCACCCGCCGCGGCGTACCGTCGCCGCGACGCGGTGAAATCGCCGTAGCGACTGATCAGCACGCACACCAGCACCAGCAGCGCGATCGCGAGCATCGGCAACACGCGCGCCGGCCACCGGAGCGGACCGATCGCTCCCGGCCCCGCCGTCCACATCAGGGTCGCCACCGCGAACAGTGCGATGCCGCTCCACGAGGCGGCATGGCGTGCCGCGGACTTCCAATCGATGAAGGCGAGCGCGGGAATCACGAACCACGCGATGTAGACCATCGGTAGCGGCTGCACATGCCCCCACCACGCGGTGAACGCGGGGACGGTGCTCGGCAGGCTCGCGTTGAGCGATTCCGACCACGGGACGGTCAGGAACGGGTCGTTGTGGATGGTGGAGACGTCGCCGCGCCAGGTGGCCTGCGAGGACAGCAGGATCGGCAGGTTGGCGATCATGGACGCGAGCACCGCGAGCCCGGACGCGGTGAGCAGTCGCACGACCGGCGCCCACCTGCGCTGGTACAGGTATTCGCCCGCGGCGACGGTGGCGATCATCAAGCCGGATTCGACTGCGGGAAACGCGTATTGGATGGTCAGCGCCAGATACAGGAACACGAACAGCGGGATCGGCCCGGTTCGGCCTCGCGCGTAGAGGACAGCGGAGGCCCAGGCGTGCACCAGCCAGGCGGTGCCGGTCTGCGAGGTGAACCAGCTGGCCTCGTCGAAGAACAGGAACCATCCGCTGAACGGAAACGCCACGCCCGCGACCGCGGCCCATGGCGCGCGGGCGCCGTAGGCCAGGCAGATGCGGAAGACGCCGAGTGCGGCGATCGCGGAGAATACGAACTTCACGGCGGTCGCGTACAGCGCGAGATTGTCGAACGAGGGCGCCAGCAGGTACACCAGCAGCTGCGCGGGGTTGTAGAGCCCGGCTTCCTCGAGGCTGTAGTTGCCCGCCATCCATTCCCACGGCACCATCGCCGGGAACCGCCCCGCCCGCAATTCGGTACCGAGCAACTGCCACATCGGCACGTATTGCGCCTCGGTGTCGTCGGTATAGAAGTGTCGCGAATCCCCCAGCAGCACAGCGAGATACCCGAGGAGGACCGCGGCGATGACGACCCCGGCCCACCGCACGACTTGTTTTCGCGGTTCGAGCTCCGCGCGTACCCACACGAGCGCGGGAGCTTAGAGCATGGAGATGAATCGAACAATAGCGCCGGGTATCCGTACGGAAGTGGTGGACGTTTGTCCAGCTCAGATATGGTTAGGGTGGGGTTTGATAGCATGGCGCAACCCGAGCAGGACCCTTCGAGAGAGTCGTCAATTGCAGTTCGAAATCGTCGAGCGGGACGAGACCTGGGTGGCCGGTCTTCCGGTTCGCAGTCCCAAACGCGCACTCGGTGAGCTCCGCGACCGTGACCTCGAAACGGCATGGTCGGCGGTTCTGCATCAGGATCTCGGCGGGCCTCTGGCCAGCGCCTATACCGACTACACCGGTGAGCTGAGTACGTACAACACCCAGATCGTGGGCTATCGGTGCGAGTCGCTCGATCAGGTTACCCGCGGACATCTGGCGGCCCGGTTGCCGCGCGGCACCTACGCGCGCTTCTCCTCGGTCGGTAATTTCCCGCAGGTGATGACGGATCTCTGGACCCAGATCGCCTACGCCGAGGAGCACAACCAGATCAAGCGCACCTTCACCGGCGATTTCGAGTGCTACCCGCACGCCTACAAGATCGACCTGTACCTGGCGGTCGACCCACGATGACCTATTCGATCGTGGTCCGTGGCGCGGCGCTGTACGGCGGCCTGGCGGTACCGAAGGTGCATCCGAGCTTTAAGGTGAGCAACAGCGACCTGATCGAGTTCCTCAAGGACCGGCTGCGCGACCGCCCCGGCGGCGGCGAACCGCTGCACACGGTCTACGTGCCCGACCCGGCGGGCAACTGGAACGCGCTGGTGGCACGCGAATACGCGACTCCGGACGACGTACCGGTCGGCGATCTCATGCTGCGAGTTCCCAAGGGTATCTACGCCCGTTTCGCGCCCAACGGCGACTATCACGACCCGGTGGAAGACGTCTGGGCCCAGGTCGACGACGCGACGGCGTCGGCCGAGATCTCCCGCGCCTACCGCGAGGAGATCGAAGTGTGGCACGGTCCCGACACGGTGGAATTGTTCGTATCGATCACGGTTGATAGCTGAAAGTTAGCCGAATTCGAACCGATCGGTCTTGACTCGACCGCCTCTCGCGTATTCACCCGTTCTGACCTGGGATTATTTCAACTGGCTCAGAAGGTTACCGGAAAATTAGCCACTCGTATGGTGCATTCCTGCCGAATGACGGATACTGCGTAGGAAATCTTTGGCTGGTCGGACAAAGCCGACGTGGGTGTAGGTACGGAGTTGTATGAGGGTGTCGGCTCACACCGGCTCGGATAACCGGGTGGTCGGTGCGAATGCGGGCGGGTTGCGGTACCTCGACAGCAGCTCTGGATGCCATGTCCGCATCTGTTCACCAGCGGAAGATCCGGCACTGTGGGATCGGTATCTCGAGGGTGCGCTGAATGGTTACCGGCACTACGGAGTTCAGGACGCGCTCGATGTCGAGACCCTCGCCGACGGCCGTTCGACGTCGCTGTTCCTCGTCGCGATCGATCCTGACGGGTCGGTGGTGGCCGGCCTGCGCGCGCACGGGCCGCACGCGACCGCTGACGACATCCCCGGATTCCACCCATGGCTCGGCACTCCAGGCGAGGCCGCGTTGCGCGCCTCCGTCGACGCCAAGGTGCCGCACGGAGTCGTCGAATCCAAGGGCGGGTGGTCGATACGGTCGGTCCCGCGCAGGCCGGAACTCGGCGCGTTGGTGGCCCGCGGCGTCGTCCACGTCACCTGGCTGCTCGACGTGCGGTACGGGTTCGGCGTCAGCCCCCTGCATCAGCTCGAGTCCTACCGATCGAGTGGGGCACGCCAGGATCCCGGCATTCCCGCCGTGTCCTACCCGGACGAGCGGTACACCACCGTGCCGGTGTGGTGGGATCTGTCCGATCTGTCGGCGGCGACACCGACACAGCGCGATCTGATCGACGTCGAGCGCGCGCAACTGCTCGAAGTGCGACGCCCATGATCCGAGACCTCGCGCCCACCGACGTCTTCCGAGCGTCGGTGCTCGATGACGCGGTCCCCGCCGACGCGGCCGAGCTGGCACGCCTGCGGGAGCTCCCCGGTATCTCGGTGAGCGATCTGCGTCCCGCGATGCGATCGGAACTGGCCCGGCTCAAAGCCGCGCCCGACGCGGACCCGGCCGACGATCGCTGGGTGTACTACCCGTGGCGCTGCGCGCTGGTCGCCATCGTCGGCGCCACCGCGTTTCGCGCTGTTCGGCAGGACCGCAACCGGAACAAGCTGACCATCGCCGAGCAACGGCAGCTGCGCGGCCAGTCGGTCGGCGTCATCGGGCAGAGCGCGGGGCACGAGATCGCCTACGTCGCCGCGCTGGAGGGCGCCTGCGGGCTGCTGCGGATCGCCGACTTCGACACCGTCGAGCTGTCGAATCTGAATCGGATTCCCGGTGGGCTGTTCGACATCGGGCTCAACAAGTGTGTCGTCACCGGTCGGCGGATCGCCGAACTCGACCCGTATCTGCCCGTCGAGATCTTCCCGGCGGGCGTCGACGAGTCCTCGATGGACGAATTCCTGACCGGGCTGTCGGTGGTGGTCGAGGTCTGCGATTCCCTCGACGTGAAACTCGCCGCCCGCGAGGCGGCCAGGCGGCACCGCATCCCGGTGCTGATGGAGACCAATGATCGAGGTCTGTTCGATGTCGAGCGATTCGATCTCGAACCCGATCGGCCGCCGTTCCACGGCCTGCTCGGCGAGACGACGAGAGCTGATCTGCGCGGCTTGTCGAACCGCGACAAGGCCCCGCACGTGATGCGGATCCTCGACCCGGATCAGCTCTCGGCCCGGCTCGCCGCCAGCCTCACCGAAATCGACGAGACGGTGACCACGTGGCCCCAGCTCGGCAGCGATGTCGGGCTCGGCGCTGCCATCATCGCCACGGCGGTGCGCCGGATCGGCCTCGATCAGGCACTGCCGTCCGGGCGAATTCGCGTCGACCTCGAGCGCGAACTCGACAGCCTCGGCGAGCCCGATCGAGGTGACCGCGGATTCACGGCCGACGCCGTACCGCTCGACGAGCTCGACGAGCCGCACACATCGATCGCCCGCATCCTGCACGGCATCGAACGCGCGCCGTCGGGTGGCAACGCGCAGCCGTGGGTGGTGCGCGTCGACGGTTCCGCCGTGCATCTCGCGGTCGACCCGGCGCGTACCTCCGGGATGGATATCGGATTCCGTGGCAGCGCGGTGGCTCTCGGCGCGGCCCTCTACAACGCCCGCGTCGCCGCCGCAGCTCAGGGTTTGCTGGGGACGCACGAGATCGTGCTCGGCGGTACGGCGCCCGTGTCGGCGGTGCTGCACCTCGGTGCGCGGGCCGACCCGGAACTGGCCGCCGATTACCCTGGAATGCTGACCCGTGCCACCAACCGGCACCTCGGCGACGAGCGCACCTTGGCACCGGAAGTGCTTGATGCACTGGCTGTTTCGGCTGCGGCGGAAGGCGCGTTCGTGCGCGGGGTCACCGATCGCGCCGGGCTCGGCGAGGTCGCCGAACTCCTCGCCGAATCCGACCGCGTCCGCTACCTGACGCCCCGGCTGCACGCGGAGATGTTCGGTGAATTGCGCTGGCCCGCTGACGATTTCAGAACCGGGCTCGATCTGCGAACCATGGAGCTGGCCTCCGACGAGTACGCCAAACTGGCCATCGGCGGGCGTGCCGATGTGATGGCCTACCTGCGGAACTGGTCCGGCGGCGCGGCGCTGGGCGACTACGCGCGCCAGCGGATTTCGTCCGGCTCGGCGCTGATCGCGGTCACCTGCCCAGCCGGTGCCGACGCTGATCTGGCCGATTATGTGCGTGGCGGTTCCGCCGTCGAGCGCGTGTGGATTGCCGCGCAGAAGCTGGGCCTCGCGGTCCAGCCGATGTCCCCGGTTTTCCTCTACGTCCGTGACGACAACGATTTGCGCAACGTATCCGCAGGATTCACAGATACACTGGCCTCGATCCACAAACGGTTCTCCGCACTGATGGGAATTCCCGGGCACGAGACGGTCACGGCAGTATTACGACTGAGCTATGCGCCCGCGCCGACAGTACGGAGCGCCAGGCTCCCGGTACTCGGTTCAGGGAACTGACAGATAGCACGATCGGAGAAACGGTGCCTCGGCGAAACCTCGACTCGTTGGTGACGCAGGTCGCCTCGGAGTTGATGGGCGTCGACGCCACGACCATGGTCGTGGCCAGCGAGCGCGTGCTCGCGAGCCTGGTGGACTACTTCGACGTCGAGTTCGCCTATCTGCGCCACACCGTGCGTGAGCAGCGCCAGACCGTGCTGATCGCCGAGTGGCCGCGCCGGCCCTACGTGCCCGACCCCGACCCTTTACGCGTCATCGACTTCGCCGAGGCCGACTCGTTGTTCCTGGCCAGCGAGAACGCCGTCGAGCCGATCATCGTCAGCCGAGGCGATGAATACCCCGACTACCAGGAGATGATCAGGCAGACCACCGGCATGCCCTCGATGGTGACCGCCTGTGTTCCCCTGGTCTCGCGCGGGGTGTCCATCGGCGCGCTCGGCTTCGTCCGGCGCGGTGACCGGGCGTGGACCACCCGCGAGGTCAATGTGCTCAAGGCGATCGCGGCCCTGTTCGCCCAGCTACAGGCCAGGGTGGAGGCCGAGGACCGGCTGCGCTACATCGCCTCGCACGACGATCTCACCGGCCTGGCCAACCGGCGCGCGCTGCTCGAGCACATGGAGGAACGGCTCGCGCCCGGGAACGAGGGTCCGGTCGCGACCTTCTTCCTCGACCTCGATCGGCTCAAAGCGCTCAACGACTTCCTCGGGCACAACGCGGGCGACAATTTCATCCGCACGCTCGCGGCCAGGTTGCGCAAGAACTTCGCCCCCGAGGACATGATCGCGCGCCTGGGCGGCGACGAGTTCGTCATCGTGCCCGCCAAGACGATGGACGCGGTGGCCGCCGAACTGGAGGCGAACCGGATCCAGGAGCTGGTCGGGCGCCGGGTCTCGGTCGGGCAGGAATCGGTGAGCCGCGGGGTCAGCGTCGGCGTGGCGCTCGGTGTGCCCGGCGAGACGACGGTGTCGGACGTGCTGCGCCGTGCCGACCACGCGTTGCTTTCGGCGAAATCCGGTGGTGGCAACGGGATCGCGGTGTTCACCGACGCCATGCGGGTCCAGTTCGAGTTACAGGACGACGTCGAGGTCAACCTGCGCAGCGCGGTGTCCGACGGGTCGATGGTGCTGCACTATCAGCCCGAGGTCGACCTGCGCACCGGACGCATCGTGGCGCTGGAAGCGCTGGTGCGCTGGCAGCACCCCACGCGCGGACTCCTGCCGCCCGGCGCGTTCGTCGCCGTCGCCGAGGCCACCAACCTGGCGGGCGAACTCGGCCGGTGGGTGATCCGGTCGGCTTGTTCGCAATTCGCCGACTGGCGCCGCCGCGGGCTGGCCGCCAATGTGGTGATCCGGATCAATGTGTCCCCGGTCCAGCTGGTGAGCGCCGATTTCGTCGAGCGCATCGAGGACATTCTCCGCCTGTACGGCATCGACGGCAGTTCCGTCTGCCTGGAGATCACCGAGCACGTCGTCGTGCAAGACCTCGTGCGAACCAGACTCACCCTGCGCGGCCTGAAACGGATGGGCGTGCAGATCGCCATCGACGATTTCGGTACCGGCTACAGCTCGCTCTCCCATCTCAAGGCGCTGCCCGTCGACGCCGTGAAGATCGACCGCGGTTTCGTGCAGCGGCTCGGCGACAGCGACGACGACCTGGCGATCGTGAAGTCGATCATCGGGCTGGCCGGGTCGTTCGGCCTCGGCGTGGTGGGCGAGGGAGTGGAGACGCCGATGGCGGCCAGGACGCTGGTCGGTCTCGGCTGCTACCGCGCGCAGGGGTTCCTCATCGCCAGGCCGATGCCGGGTGAGGAAGTCGAGGCGCACCTGCGCGAAGGACGTATCCCGCTCGACCTCGACCTGCCGCGCGCGGGTCGTGGCGTGGCGTCGAGCTGAATCGCGGCGATGCCGTCCGACGATTGGCTCCTGGTGGAGACCCTTTTCCCCGGTGGTGAGCCGACGGTGGTCGCCGCGGGCGCGCACCCGAGGCACTGGTCCGGGCTCGGCTCGCTGCGTCGGGTTCTCGGCCCGTCCCGCGCGCGGATCGCGACAGAGGCGGTGCGGCGCTGCCACGCGGACGGGCACGCGCAGCGCCTGGTCGAGGCGGACACGCTGGTGGTGACCGAACCGGTGCCGTGCGCTTACGGCGGCGTCCACGGGGTGCGGCTGTGGGCCGGAGCCGTCGATACCCCGATCCCGCCACCGCGCCGAGTTGCCGCCTGGGACTGGGATGCCGACACCGAGCTCGCCCATCACGGACCCGGTCTGGAGGAACTCGTCTTCGCCAGGGACCCCGAACAGGTCCGGGTGATCCGCACGCCGCCCGAGGCATTCGGCCGGATGGCGCGCTTCGACGGGCGCATCGAGTACTTCGCGATGGTCGCGCGCATCGACGACGGTGGCCTGTGGCAGGGCGAGGTCGACATGGCGGGCGACGACGACGAGGTCCGCCACTTCCAGATGATCACCAGGGCGGTACCCGCGCAACGCCGGATCAGCGCGCTGATGCACGCGATTCCCGAGCTCGACACCGCCCAGCCCGCCGCCGATCCCGATACGGCCATGTTGCGCGCCGTTTCGCAGAGCAGCGGTGTCGGCGTCGGCATCATCGAGCTGACCAGCGCCCTGATCTACGAATGGGCCGGACCACCGCTGCCCCCGCTGGATCGCTGGCTGGTGGAGCGACCCGTCATCGATCCTGATGATCTCGCCACGCTGCGGGACGCCTGCCGCGACCTGGCCCGCACTCCGGGTACCGGCAGGCGACTGGCGCTGCGGGTGCGGTTCGCGGTCGGGGAGTGGATCACCGCGCAGGCCGAACTGGTGGCCATGGGTACGGGGCACGGGCTGCTGCGGGTGTGGTCGGCCGGTGACGGCTCGCTCGTCGCGCACTGAGCCGCATCTTTCGACGCTGTTCACCTCCCGTTCCTCGGGCAGGACCCGGAGGTAACCCGCGCGGCGCGACGATCGGCGTGTGCGCATCGTGCAGCTTGCCAACTTCTATGGCCCGCGATCGGGTGGGTTGCGCACTGCCCTGCACCACCTCGGTGAGGGCTATGTGGCGGCGGGGCACGAAGTGGTGCTGATCGTGCCGGGGTCGCGGCGTTCGGAGGAGGTTCTGCCCACCGGTGCGTTGCGAATTACTCTGCCCGCGTTGGGAATTCCGTGGACAGGTGGGTATCGCGCGGCGGATCCGCGGCGGGTGGCCGACGTGTTGTCCGGGTTGTCGCCGGACGTGCTCGAGGTGTCGGACCGGCTCACGCTGCGCGGTTTCGGCCGGTGGGCGGGGCGGCGGGGGGTGGCGAGCGTGATGATCTCGCACGAGCGCCTCGACCGGCTGCTCGGCCAGTTCCTGCCCGGACCCGCCGCGCGCCGCTGCGCCGACGTGGCCAACCGGCGCACGGCAGCCGACTACGACATGGTCGTGTGCACCACCGACTTCGCGCGGGAGGAATTCCTGCGGATCGGTGCGCCGAACGTGGAACTGGTCCCGCTCGGGGTCGACCTCGATCTGTTCAGTCCACGACGCCGTGACTCCGGCTTGCGCGCCGATCTCGGCGTCGCCGGGCATCCGATGCTGGTGCATTGCGGTCGGCTGTCGGTGGAGAAGCGTGTCGACCGCAGTATCGAGGCGGTCGGCGCCCTGCATCGCGCCGGCGTACCCGCCCGGCTGGTCGTCGCAGGCGACGGGCCGCGGCGCGAGTCGCTCGAACGCCGCGCCCGCACCCTGCCCGCCCTGCCCGGTGGCGAGCCCGCGGTCCACTTCACCGGCTTCATCAACGAACGCGCGATGGTGGCGAAACTCCTCGCCACCGCGGACGTTTCACTGGCGCCGGGCCCGCACGAGACCTTCGGCCTCGCTGCTCTGGAGGCCTTGGCCGCGGGCACTCCGGTCGTGGCGAGCCGCTCGTCCGCCCTCGCCGATATCGTCACCGCCGAATGCGGGGCCATCGCCGCCGATCGGCCCCGTGCCTTCGCGCAGGCTGTCACCGATGTCTTGGCCATGCCCACCTCCGGCCGCCGTCGAGCTGCCCGCTCGCGCGCCGAGCAATTCGGCTGGCCCCGCGCGGTCGCGGGAATGCTCGCGGTGCTGGGTCGCTGATCGGGCAGGCTCGGCGTTCGGGCTCAGCTCTCCGAGCGGGCCGCCAGGACGGCGTCGTAGAGCTCGCGGCGGGAGGCTCCCCGGCCTGCGGAGACCTCGGCGCAGGCGTCCTTGAGCCGCATGCCGCCTGCCACCAGTGTCTCGACCTCGTCGACCAGTTCGGCGGGCTCGGCCGAAACCGGTTGGGAGCCTTCGAGAACCACGGTGATCTCACCGCGGGCGCCATCGGCGGACCAGGCGGCCAGTTCGCCGAGCGTGCCGCGGACGACCTCCTCGTAGGTTTTGGTGAGTTCGCGGCAGATGGCGGCGCGACGGTCGGGGCCGAGGACCGCGACCGCGTCGGCCATACAGTCGGCCAGGCGGTGGGGTGCTTCGAAGAAGACGATGGCGCGCTGTTCGGAGGCCAAGGTACGCAACCACTCTCGGCGCTGGCCGCCCTTGCGCGGGGCGAAGCCGTCGAAACAGAAGCGTTCCACCGGGAGACCGGACAGGGCCAGCGCGGTGGTGACCGCCGAGGGGCCGGGCAGGCAGGTGACCGGGAGATCACGGTCGACGGCGGCGGCGACCAGGCGATAGCCGGGGTCGCTCACCGACGGCATGCCGGCATCGGTGACCAGCAGGACTGTCAGACCGTTCGCGATGTCGTCGAGCAGGGCGGGGATACGGGCGGCTTCCACATGGTCGTAGAAGCTGACGATGCGGCCGGTGATCTCGACGCCGAGTGCCTTCGCGAGCGATTTCGTGCGGCGGGTGTCCTCGGCCGCGACCACGTCGGCCGAACCGAGCGCGTCGCGCAGTCGCTGCGAGGCGTCGCCGATGTCGCCCATGGGGGTTGCCGCTAAGACCAACACAGTGTTGTCCGACCTCTCCGGTAAGTTCTCCCCGCAGGCGATCGAGTGCGGCGAGCAGTGCGGCCAGGCGGTATTCGGTCGCCCGGAAGCCGCGTGCGTAGATGGCGCGTGTTCATTCTGTCAGGCGGGGGAGCCGCGCCCGAGGGCGCGTAGGTGGGGAAACGAGGGGGCACAAGTGTCGGGTCGGACTTCGTGGGTGGCACCGCCTACGATCGGGGCGTGATCCCGGTGACCGATGAGCGCGCGATGCCTCCGTCGCGTCCCGTGTCGGCGTCGGTCAGTCCCGCGCCGCTGCGCCCGGCCCCCGATTTCGGTCCGCTCGACACCGCGCGCGGCTGGCTCGTCACCGCGGTGCTCACCGTTATCGCCGCGCTGACCAGGTTCATCAACCTGAACTATCCGACCGACGCGCGCACTCCCGTCTTCGACGAAAAGCATTACGCCCCACAGGCCTGGCAGATGGTCACCGGCGGCGGCGTGGAGGACAACCCCGCCTACGGCCTGGTCGTGCACCCACCCGTCGGCAAGCAGTTCATCGCCCTCAGTGAGGCGATCTTCGGCTACAACGCGTGGGGCTGGCGTGGCACGGCGGCGCTGGCGGGCACGATCCTGGTGCTGCTCGTGGTGCGGATCGTGCGCCGGATGGCCCGCTCGACGCTGATCGGCGCGTTCGCGGGTGTGCTGCTCATCGCCGAGAGCCTGACCTTCGTCTCCTCGCGCATCGGCATGCTCGACATCTTCATGTCGCTGCTGGTCACCGCGGCGTTCGGCTGTCTGATAGTCGACCGCGACGAAATGCGC
Source organism: Nocardia sp. NPDC060220 (assembly GCF_042727815.1). Taxonomy (NCBI): domain Bacteria; kingdom Bacillati; phylum Actinomycetota; class Actinomycetes; order Mycobacteriales; family Nocardiaceae; genus Nocardia; species Nocardia sp. NPDC060220. The sequence continues at coordinate 5,348 of NZ_JBHWZY010000017.1, read as the reverse complement.
GAGCGGATGGCTCGCGCGGATCTGGCCGGGCGGGTCGGCGTCTCGGACTGGGGTCCGCGGCTGGGCGTGCGCTGGTGGCGGTTCGGCGCGGGCGTGCTGCTCGGGCTCGCGTGCGGCACCAAGTGGTCGGGCATCTACTACATCATGTTCTTCGGCCTGCTCAGCGTGGCCTTCGACGTGAGCGCGCGCCGCGCGTACGGGGTGCGCAAACCGTGGCTGGGCGCGATGGTGCGCGACGTGGGGCCCGCGCTGTACGCGCTGGTGGTGATTCCGCTGGTGGTGTACCTGTCCTCGTATTGGGCGTGGTTCGCCAGCGAGAACGGGGTGTTCCGGTACGCGGTGGGCAATCAGGTCGGCAGCGGTGGCGCGTTCGCGTTCCTGCCCGACGCGCTGCGCTCGCTCTGGTACTACCAGGGCGAGACCCTCGACTTCCATTCCAGTCTCACCAATTCGGCGGGCAACCACCATCCGTGGGAGTCCAAGCCGTGGACCTGGCCGATGGGCCTGCGCCCGATGCTCTATTACTACGTGCCGCCCGAGAATGCGACCGGCTGTGGTGAGCCGCAATGTGTCAAGGCAGTGATGGCGGTCGGCACGCCCGCACTGTGGTGGCTGGCGCTGCCCCTGATCTGCTGGATGGTGTGGCGTTCGGTCGTGCGTCGCGACTGGCGTTACGCGGCGGTGCTGGTGGGCTACGGCGCGGGGCTGCTGCCGTGGTTCCTGACGCTGGATCGGCAGATGTACTTCTTCTACGCGGTGGTGCTCGCACCGTTTTTGGTGATGGGGACAGCGTTGGCCCTTGGCGACATACTCGGCTCGGCCAGACCCGCCGGGATACCGCGAAGTCCGACAGGCACCTACCTCCCCGCCCCCGTGAACGAGCGTTACGCGCTCGGCCTGCTGATCGTCAGCATCTATCTCGGCGTGGTGATCGCGAACTTCGTCTGGCTGTGGCCGATCCTCACCGGCCAACCGATCACCCCGGCCAACTGGCAGGACCACCTGTGGCTACCCAGTTGGCGCTAGACCCGTCGACGAACGGCTAAGACCGCGCTATGCTCGACGACGGGACTTTTGCCTCGCGGTGAAAGCCCTTGAAAGCTGGGGGCTTTCGCGATTTCTTCGCGGTGAAAGAACTGTCGCTCGATCAAGTTTGTCGAGGACCAACGCTGATGTGAAACACTCTGGAGGGGAAATCCATTGATCGCAAAGACTATTGCTGCCATCGCCATCGCGATCGGCGCGGCGGGTATCGCTGCCGCACCCGCCATCGCCGATGATCGGCCGATCGAGATCAGTAAGCACACCACGACCGATGGTTGCAGCCAGGCGAAATCCGACTACCTGCGGGAGAATCCTGGTGCGAATGCGAGTTGCCACCTGACTCACCCGGACGGCATGATCACGCTCTTCCTCAACTACCCTGCCTGATCGGTCATCGCTCTGCTCACGCCGAGGGAGCTCGGAGCTACTTCCCTCGGTGTGAGCGGCACCGATCGGCGCTAGTTACCCAACGCGCGATGGACAAGTTCGACGGCGGCTGTGTCGTCGAGTCCGAGCCGCCGGACCGTGGTCACGTAGTCGACGGCGGCGCGGCTGGCGATATCGCGGGTGGGGTCGCCGGAGGAGGCGATGAAAGAGCCTTGGCGGCCACGGGTTTCGAGCACGCCGTCGGACTCCAGTTCGCGGTAGGCGCGGGCGACGGTGTTGGGGGCGATGCCGAGATCGGCGGCCAGCGCGCGGACCGTGGGGATCTTGGTGCCCGCGGGGAGGGTGCCCGCGCGGACCTGTTCGATCACGGCCATGCGCAGCTGCTCGTAGGGCGGCTGCGAGGAATCGGTGGACAGCTCGACGTGGAACACGATGCTCACACCTCGTCTCGGGACAGCGGGCAGGACATACAGCGCGGACCGCCGCGGCCGGAGCCCAGCTCCGAGCCGCTGATGGTGACCACCTCGATACCCGCCTCGGTCAGGCGCGAGTTGGTCATCTCGTTGCGTTCGTAGGCCACGACCACGCCGGGCGCGAGGGCGAGGGTGTTGTTGCCGTCGTCCCACTGTTCGCGTTCGGCGTCGGGCCCCTCGCGGCCGGTGTCGATCACGCGCAGCTTCGGAATGCCCATCGCCGCGGCGGCGGCGGGCAGGAACGGTTCGGGTCCGGTGATGCTGATGCGCTCGAGGTCACCGCGTGCGGAGAAGCCGTCCTCGCGGCGGATGGTGAACGCCTCCAATGATTTCCGCACGCCCGGATACATCACCACCGCGTCGGTGTCGACCATGGTGCAGACCGTGTCGAGGTGCATGGTGGCCCGGTTCTGCGCGATCGGCACCACCAGCACGGTGTGCGCGAGCTCGTCGTCGAACAGGCTGCGCGCCAGCGCTTCCGCGCCCGCGGGGGTCGTTCGCTCGCCGACACCCACGGCGACAACACCTTTGGCGAGCAGCAGCACATCGCCGCCTTCGATCGGCGCGGTGTGTGACTCGTAGGCCCGGCGCACGCCGAGGAAACGTGGATGGAACGCGTAGACGAGGTCGGTGATGGAGGTTTCGCGGCTGCGGGCGGGCAGGGCCAGCGAGGTGATCGCGACCTTCGGGCCGACCCAGAACGAGGAATCGCGGGTGAACAGCAGATTCGGGAGCGGATCGACGACGAAATCGCCGCCGTGGTGCATGCGCCGCACCAGTGAGGTGGCGTCGGGGCCGAACGGCAGCTCGTCGAAGGTCATTCCGGCCATCAGGATGTCGGCGAGCGACGGGGCGTCGAATTTGCGCAGTTCGGCGGCGAGCTGGTCGGCCAGGCCGTGGCCGAGCCTGCGCGCGTCGACTGCCGCCGAGATGCCCTGGATCCTGGCTGCCCCACTGGCGCTGAGGGTTTCGGTCAGCAGGTCTGCCAGTAACAGCACCTCTACGCCGCGCTCGCGCAGTACGGTGGCGAAGGCGTCGTGTTCGGCTTGTGCGCGCTCGACCCAGGGGATGCCGTCGAACAGCAGCTGGTCGTTGTTGCTCGGGGTGAGTCGGCGTAGTTCTGCGCCGGGGCGGTGCAGCAGCACCGTCCGTAGCTGGCCGACCTCGGAGGTGACGGTCAGGCGCGAGTCGGGGGCGGTTCCCATCTGCAAACCGTAATGCGAGGACCGCGTGTCTGCGAGCTGCAACGCGCTGGGTTCGGCCGCGGCTGCTCGTCGGTGACCGCCGCTCGGGCGCGTGTTCCGCCCATTTTTCGTACACGACACGAATACCTGAAGTATTGTTTAGGTGGTAGTGGGAGGAGCTATAGATGACGATGGCCGATTGGCAAACGAAGGAGCTGACCCCCGGGCAGCTATCCGATCGTAGTGGAGTTGCAGTGTCCGCGTTGCACTTCTACGAACGCGAAGGTCTCATATCGAGCCGTCGAACCAGTGGCAATCAACGTCGATATTCTCGCGAGACCTTGCGCCGGGTCGCCTTCATCCGTATCTCGCAGCGGGTCGGTATCCCACTCAGTGAGATTCGCTCGGCCTTGGACCGGCTCCCCGAGGGGCGCACCCCGACTCGTCGCGACTGGGAGAACCTGTCGACCACCTGGCGCGAGGATCTCGACGACCGCATCACCCAGCTCGTGCGCCTGCGCGACAACCTGACCGGCTGCATCGGCTGCGGCTGCCTGTCGCTCGGCTCGTGCAAACTCGTCAACGAGCACGACCGGCTCGGTGCGGAGGGTCCTGGTGCGCGCGTGCTCGATGTCCAGGTGAACTGCCCGCCGAAATCCGGCTGCGTATAGCTCTTGTCGGACGCCTCGGGCATCATCGCGGGTATGACTTCTCTGGATGCCAAGGCGAAGACTCTGCTCGAACTGCACCGTCCGGGAAATCCGGTGGTGCTGCCGACCGTCTGGGACGCATGGTCGGCGAATGTCGCTGTGGCGGCCGGTTTTTCGGGCCTGACCATGGGCAGCCACCCGGTCGCCGACTCGATCGGCCGCGCCGACGGTGAGGGGATGAGTTTCGACGAACTCCTGGCCCGCGTCACCCAGGTCACCGCCTCGGTCGAGGTCCCGGTCTCGGTCGACATCGAATCCGGGTACGGCCTCGAACCGCTGCAACTGATCGACGGCCTGCTCGCCGCGGGCGCCGTCGGCCTCAATATCGAGGACACGGTGCACAGCGAGGGCAAGCGCCTGCGTTCGCCCGCCGAACACGCCGACCTGGTCCGCGGCCTGCGCGAAGCCGCCGACGCGGCGGGCGTGCACGTTGTGGTCAACGCCCGCACCGACCTGTTCGTGCGTCAGGACGGCGACGAGGCCGACCGCCTCGACCGTGCCATCGCCCGCCTGACCCTGGCTGCCGAAGCGGGTGCCGACGTTCTCTACCCGGTGGGCAAGCACGCCGACGCCGACCTGCGCCGGCTCACCACCGAGCTGCCGCTGCCGGTCAACGCGATCGGCCAACCGGGTAGCCCGGCCAAGGACTACTTCGCCGGCCTCGGCGTCGCCCGCATCAGCTTCGGCCCGTTCCTTCAGGCCGCATTGGGCGCCGAGGCGACCAACCTGCTGGCTGCCTGGAAATAGCCGCTAGGCCTTACCTTCGACCTCCGCGGCGACGCCGTTGAGGATCAGTTCCAGGCCGAAGACGAAGTCGCCGTCCGCCGGATCGTCGGGCGGCGACTGGAACAGCGGTGAGGCGAACAGCGCGGCCGCCTGCGGGAGCGTGTGGGGATCGACCAGCCGGGCCAGCGCCGCGCCGTAGTGCTGGTTGACGTCGGCCTCGTCCAGGCCGGTGCCCTGCCTGGCATCCGTCAATTGCTGGGTGAGCAGACTCGATTGCCGCACATGCATGTCCACCAGCATCACGATGCCCGCTTTGGTCGCCCAATCGAGCTCGGTCGCGGCGAGGGCGCGCAGCGCGGCGTCCAGCCAACCGATCGCGTGGGGTCCACGCGGTGGTCCGCTGATCGGCAGTTGCGCGTGCCACGGGTGCGCGAGTAGGACCCCGCGAAGGGCGTGCGCCCATCGGCGCAGTCCGGTGCGCCACTGTCCGGGGTCGGAACTGATGTCCGGTGCGGGGCCCAGTGCGAGATCGGACATCAACTCGAAAAGTTCGTTCTTCGAGCCGACGTGGCGATAGAGCGCCATCTTCGTGAAGCCGAGGGTCGAGGCGACTTCGGCCAGGGTCACCGCCCCGATGCCGCGCCGGTCGGCCAGCTCCACCGCGGCGCGCACGACGCGCTCGACGTCGAGCTCCGCCGGTCGGCCGAGCCGCGCTCGATCCGGTAGTCGCCAGAGTCTGCTCAGGTCGGCGGGCACCGGCTCGTCGGTCATCGCGGAGACTTCCTCCTGGGTTCGGGCAGCGTCGGTCGGCTGCGGGCACATAC
>NZ_JBHWZY010000016.1:0-20275 GCF_042727815.1 Nocardia sp. NPDC060220 | reverse complement strand
GGAGCCCAGATCGGTGTCCTCGCCGACGGGCGCGTGCAGCGACACGGGCTCGGCTTCGTGCCGCAGCACCGCCGCTACCTGCGCGACGGTGAGGTCGGCGCCCGCGGCCAGTTCCTCGGTGGTGGCCGCGCGCCCCAGTTGATGCGCCAGCTCGCGCCGCACCCGGATCACCCGATGCAGGACATCGGCCACATTCGAGGGCAGCCGGATCGTGCGCCCCTGGTCGGTGAGCGCGCGCCCGATCGACTGCCGGATCCAGAACGTCGCGTAGGTGGAGAGCTTGAGGCCGCGCTCGTGGTCGAATTTCTCCACCGCGCGCATCAGCCCCAGCGTGCCCTCCTGGATCAGATCGAGCAGCGACATCCCGGTGTTGGTCGGGAACCTGCGCGCGATGGAGACGACCAGGCGCAGATTCGCCCGCACCATGTGATCTTTCGCGCGCAGTCCGTCGAGTTCGGTGCGGCGCAACAATTCTCGTTGTGCTGCGGTGAGTTCGGCACCGGCCGCATCGATCTCGGCCCGCGCGGTCGCGCCCGCGGCGATCCGCGCACCGAGGGCGTATTCCTGTTCGGCGGTCAGCAGGGGAGTGCGTCCGATGGCGGTCAGGTAGTCGCGAATGGGATCGGCGGTGACGGTGGTGGTCAAGAGAACTCCCGTTCGATGTGGGGCTGGTGACCGGTGGGGTGAGGCAGCCCCACCGGTCGGGTTACGCGGGGAACGCAGTGACTACTTGCCGGGAATCCGGATCGGGCGGCGCACGGCCGTCGACCGGGTCTGCGCGCCGCGAATGGCCGAGCCGGTTCCACGTCGCCGTGGGGTCGGGAAAGACGCTTCGGCGCCGCGGGCCGCCCGGGGCCGGCCGGGCAGGGGGAGGGGTTGCGGCGCGGTCATGATCTCGCGGACCGCGTCGTCGAGTGAACTTCGCATCGTCGTGAATCGGGCCATATCGGCTGCTCCTTCGGTGGTGGAACGGGTGTCGAGGGGCTCGGCGGCGATATCGGGTCCGTGCGGCATGCGCTGCCTCCTTCGATCGTGTCGCTTGCGGCGACGGGCATAAACTTAGAACGAACCTAAAAATATGTCAAGAACAAATTTAGGACGAGTTCAGATATGCTGGTGGCATGACGACGCAGCAGGGCCTCAGGGCCAGGAAGAAGCAGCAGACCAGGGAACAGATCTCGGACCGGGCGACCGAGCTGTTCCTGGCTCGCGGATTCGACCAGGTGACCATCGCCGAGGTGGCCGCGGCCGCCGATGTCTCGAAGATGACGGTCACCAACTACTTCCCCCGCAAGGAAGACCTGGCACTCGACCTCGGCGAGATCTACATCGATCAACTCGCGTCGATCGTTCGGGAACGCGCGCCCGGCCAGTCGGCACTGGCCGCGCTGCGTCACGCTTGCCTGGCGGCCATCGCGGCGCAAGACCAGCTCATCGGCTTCAGCGGCGAGCCGTTCGCCAGGATGATCGCCGACAGTCCCGCGCTGACTGCGCGCGGGCGCGATTTGCACGACGCCCGTCAACTGGCACTGGCCGACGTACTCGCCGCCGAGACGGGTGCCGCGCCCGAGGACATCACCCCGCGCGTCGCCGCGGCCCAGATCGCCGGCGTGCAGCGGGTGCTGTTCAACGAGATCATGCGCCGCACCCTGGAAGGCGAATCCAACGCCGAGATCGCCGCCGCGCTGACCCGTGATGCCGAGATCGCGTTCGACACGCTCGAACCCGGCCTGGGAAACTACGCCGTCCGCTGAGCGATCGGTGGCGATTGCTGCCGTGTCACTGACCTCCCGTGCAGGGCCTGAAAGCCCATACTGAGGCATGCCGGATGGTGTTGCTGTGGACAAGCCCGTCGAGCCGATGAGTAAGGCGAAGATCAACATTGTCTTCGCGACGGTGGTGCTCGGCATGCTCATGGCCGCCCTCGACCAGACCATCGTGTCGGCGGCGCTGCCCTCGATCGTCGCCGACCTCGGCAGCGCCGGGCACATGGCCTGGGTGGTGACCGCGTATCTGCTCGCCGAGGCCGTCGCGACCGCGCTCGCGGGCAAGCTCGGCGACCTGTTCGGCCGCAAACTGCTGTTCCAGATCAGCGGCATCATCTTCATCGCAGGCTCGGCGCTGGCCGGCGTCGCGGGCGGCATGGGTGTGCTGATCGTGGCGCGCGGAATCCAGGGCGTCGGCGCGGGCGGGCTGATGGTCACCTCGATGGCCCTGATCGCCGACACCATTCCGCTGCGCGAACGCGGCAAGTATCAGGGCGCCCTCGGCGCGGTGTTCGGCGTGACCACCGTCGTCGGGCCCACTCTGGGCGGGTTGTTCACCGACCACGCGAGCTGGCGCTGGTGTTTCTACGTGAATGTGCCGATCGCGATCATCATGGTGGTGATGGCGGCGCGCACCCTGCCGCATCTGCGCGCGGTCACCCGGCCGGTGATCGACTACCTCGGCATCGGCCTGATCGCGCTCGGTGTGTCGTCGCTGATCCTCGGGCTCGAGTTCGGTGGTAGCGAATATCCGTGGGGCTCTTGGCAGATCATCGGTTTGTTCGTGCTCGCCGCCGTGCTGATCACCGGGTTCGTGCTGGTGGAGAACCGCGCGAAGGAGCCGATGCTGCCGATGCGGTTGTTCAGCAGCCGCGTGTTCACCGTGTCGTCGGTGCTCAGTTTCATCGTCGGTTTCGCGATGCTCGGTTCGATGACCTATCTGCCCGCCTATCTGCAATATGTCGACGGGGCGACGGCGACGATCTCCGGTGTTCGCACCCTGCCGCTGGTGGTCGGACTGTTCGTCACCTCGGTCTTCTCCGGTCAGGTCGTCGGCAAGACCGGGCAGTACCGGTACTTCCCGGTCGTCGGCATGGCGGTGATGGCGGTCGGCCTCGCCCTGATGTCGACGATGGGCCGCGGCACCAGCGTGTGGCTGGAATCGCTGTACATGCTGATCCTGGGTGCCGGGCTCGGCCTGTCGATGCAGGTACTCACCATCGTCGTGCAGAACACCGTGCCCTACGCCGATCTGGGCACCGCCACCTCGGGGGTCACCTTCTTCCGCACCCTGGGCAGCGCGTTCGGCACCGCGGTCTTCGGCACGCTGTACAACAGCAAGATCGAGTCCGCGCTGGCGCAGGCATTGCAGCAGGCCCCCGGTATCTCACCGGAGGTGGCGGCGAATCCGAAACTGTTGCGCGAGTTACCGCTCGCGCAATCGGAGCCGATCATCGACGCGTACGCGAGTTCGATCGACTACGTGTTCCGCTGGGTCGTTCCGGTGGCGCTGGTCGGCTTCGTCGTCGCCTGGTTCCTGCCGCAGGTGCGGTTGCGCGACAGCGCTCGCCACGGCGCGGGCGACGTCGGCGAGGGCTTCTCGGTACCCGATTCGCACGACCGGGTGGTGCAGCTGGAGCGCTCGGTCGCCACGACGGTGCGCAAGGCCAGGGCGGAGAAACCGCTCATCCCCGAGCTCATCGCCGCTTCGGGCAGCACGCTGAGCCCGGACTCGGCGTGGGCGCTGGGGCAGGTGTACCTGTACTCCAAGGACGAGGTGCCCGCCACGGTGTATGCCATCGCCTACCGGCACCGGCTGCCGGTGGAGGTGCTGTCGCCGGTTTTTCGCCAGGCCGTCGACGCGGGTCTGCTGCACGACGACGGGGGCACCCTGTCGCTGACCGCCGACGGCGACGCCGAGGTCGACAAGCTGCGCGCCGGCTGGCGCCGCTGGCTCGGCGACCGCCTCGACGACTGGAATTCCGAGGATCCGGTCGACCGCGCGCTGCTCGACGAGGCGCTGTCGAAGATCGCGGCCAAGCTGCTCGACCAGGGCGCTGATAGCAGCGAGGTATCGAAAGTCTGATGTCGGTTGTCCACTCCACTGAACGAACCTTGCCACCGAATACTCGTAGACGTATATTCGTAGACGAGTAAGGAGGCAGTCATGGCGACCAAGCGCAAAGTGAACAACCTGCTGGCGCTCGCCGTGCTCTCGGTGATCGTGCAGCGCCCGATGCACCGCTACGAGATCGCCGCCACCCTGCGCGCCCACGGCAAAGACCGCGACATGGACATCAAATGGGGCTCGCTCTACACCGTCGTGCAGAACATGGAGAAGGCCGGATTCCTCGAGGTCATCGGCAGCGAACGCGACGGCGCGCGCCCCGAGCGGGTGATCTATCGGATCACCGACGCCGGTCGCGCCGAGATGGCGGACTGGACCCGCGAACTGCTCGCCGCACCCGAGCCCGAACACCACCGCTTCACCGCGGGTCTGTCGATTCTGGCGGTGCTGCCGCCGGATGAGGTGATCGTCCTGCTCGGTACGCGCATCGCGACGCTGGAGCGAATCATCGAGACCACCAGGGCCGAACTCGGCGAGCTGACGCTGCCCCGGTTGTTCCTCGTCGAATCCGAATTCGGCCTGGCGATGCTGGAAGCCGAGGCGAACTGGGCGCGTTCCCTGCGTGACGAACTGGCCGCGGGCACCTTCGAAGGCCTCGAACTCTGGCGGCAGTGGCATGTCGACGGCATGCCCACCGAACAGATCCCCGAACTCGGTGAGAGGGGGAACAACTAGCTCAACCCCGAAGACCCCGGACCCGGTGGCGTGCGGCAACACCCCACCGAGCCCGAGATACCGTCCCGCAACCAGGCGCACCCGGCCACGAGGTGAGGCAACCACAGGATAGCTGGGTGACGCCGACATCAGATCTGGAGATCACCCATGTCCACCACCCGTTCCGCATTGGTCATCGGCGGCGGCATCGCCGGACCCGTCGCCGCCACCGCCCTGCACAAGGCAGGCATCCAGGCCCACGTGTACGAGGCCTACTCCGGTCCCTCCGAGGGCATCGGCTCCGGGCTCGCGCTGGCGCCCAACGGTGTCGCGGCACTCGACATCATCGGCGCCGGTGACGCGGTGCGCGAGATCGCCCTGCCGGTCGCGCAGATGCGACTGCGCGTCAGCGGCCGCGAACACGTCATGCCGGTGCTGGCCGACCAGCCCCCGCTGCAGGCCGTCGACCGCGGCGAATTGCACCGGACCCTGCACGATCACGCGGTCGCCGCGGGCGTGCCGTTCAGCTACGACAAGCGGCTGGTGAGCGTCGACGAGCACCCCGACGGCGTCACCGCGCACTTCACCGACGGCTCCACCGCCACCGCCGACATCCTCGTCGGCACCGACGGAATCCGGTCCACCGTGCGGGGTCTGATCGATCCGGCCGCACCGGGACCCGACTACACCGGCATGCTCGGCTTCGGCGCCATGGTCGACTGCGACCTCGACCTGCCCGACGACACCATGGTGTTCGCCTTCGGCGCCAGGGCCTACTACCTGTACTGGAAGCATGCCGACGGCCGCGTGACGTGGGGCGCGAATCTTCCCAGCAAGCAGTACCTTTCGCTCACCGAAGCCCGCGCTGTCGCTCCCGAACACTGGCTCGAGGTGCTACGCGAGACCTACGCAGCCGACTCGCCCGGTGCCGAATTCGCGCGCCGCACCACGGCGCAGAACCTCGAGGTCACCGGTGCCCTGCACATCATGCCGCCGGTGCCGCACTGGTATCGCGATCGCATGGTGCTGGTGGGCGACGCGGTGCACGCTCCGTCGAACAGCTCCGGACAGGGCGCGTCACTGGCGATCGAGAGCGGCGTGCAGCTGGCGCGGTGCCTGCGCGATATCGCCTCGCCCACCGAGGCTTTCGCTGTCTACGAGCAGCTGCGCCGGGCCAGGGTGGAGGGGATCGCGGCGCGCGCGGCGAAGATCAACCACAGCAAGACGCCGGGCCCGATCGCCCGCAAGGTGATGAACGTGGTGATGCCGCTCATGGTCAAAACGGTGATGAACCCGGAGAAGACGATGGGTACCGAACGTCGATACCGCATCGACTGGGACGCGCCGGTCCGGGATGAACTCGCCACTGCCGCAGGCTGATCCGGCCGCCCTCGGTTGTCGCACTGCGGCGATCGAGGGCGCACCGGGTACTCGCCCGACGGTGCGATCAGCGACGGGTCGCGCGCAGCGCGAGAATGCGCGCGGTCTCCGCGTCGGCGGGCAGGAACGCCTCGAGGTGAAGTTCGGCGAGGGTGACATCGGTGGCGGTCGCGAACGAGGTGAGAGTCGTGATCAGACGGAGGTCGCCGTCTGGAGTACGCAGGTGCAGGGGGACGGCGAAGCCGACGTGGTCGGGCCCTGGGCACGGCGCGGGGAGGTAGCCCGCCAGTTCGGCGATGAGCTGGTCGAGGGCTGGATCGGGCGTGTGGGCGGCGCGGTTTCGCAATGAATCCATGATGTGCCTGCCCCAGTCCGGCAGGTTGCGTACGCGCGGGGCGACGCCGTCGGGGTGCAGGGCCAACCGCAGGATGTTGATCGGCGCGACCAGCAGTTCCGGGGACACGTCCTCGGTGAACAGGTCGAAGGCGGCATTGGCCGTGACGAGTTCGCCGCGCGGGCGAGCGACCAGCGCCGGATACGGTAGATGCCCGTCCAGCACGGCGGTGATCGCCGCACGAACGGGCGCCAATTCCGGAGCCGCCAGATCACTTTCGGGGAAGACGGGTGCGAACCCCGCGGCCAGTAGCAAGGTGTTGCGGTCGCGCAGGGACAGCTCGAGCGATTCGGCCAGCCGCACCACCATCGTGCGTCCCGGTTGCGATCTGCCCTGCTCGAGGAAGCTCAGATAGCGCTGGCTGGTCTCGGCCCGGATCGCCAGGTCGAGCTGGCTGACCCGGCGCCGGGTGCGCCAGTGACGCAGTTGGGGGCCGAATCCGGTCGATGGCGGGGCAGCGGTCATGAATGGAATGAACCGCGTCGACGGCCGCCACCATTCCCGCCGGGAATCATCCTCCGGCGCCACCTCGCAGAACCGATCGGTCGATGCGGCACCGATCCCGACCGGCACCTGCCCATACCCTCCGGGGAATCGCGCGGTGACGCCATCACCGACAGAGTTGTCCCATGCCTGACAACGACATCCACCCTGATCACGCCGTCGCCTACCACCTCGACGGTGGTCTCACACGGTCCGCGCAGCAGCGGCCGGAACCGGGCCCGCACCAGGTCCTGATCCGGGTCCGCGCCGCGTCGGTGAACCGCCGCGATCTGATGCTGATGGACGGCACCTACCCGCTGCCCGCTACCGCGGGCATCATCCCGCTCTCCGATGGTGTCGGCGAGGTGATCGCGCTCGGCCCCGGAGTGACCCGCGCGGGAATCGGGGACCGGATCACCGCGAGTTACTTCGTCCATTGGGTCGACGGTCCGCAAACCCTCGCCACCGCCGCCGAACAGTACGGCGCGAACTACGACGGATTTCTCGCCACCTACGCGCTCGTCGAAGAGGATTCGATCGTGCACGTGCCCGCCCATCTCACCGACGCGGAGGCGGCGACCCTGAGTTGCGCGGGCCTGGTCGCCTGGTCGGCGCTCACCACACCGGGTCTGCCCGCACCCGGTGCGCGCGTGCTCACCGTCGGTAGCGGCGCGGTGGCGCTGTACGCCATCCAGTTCGCGAAAATCCTCGGCGCCGAGGTCATCTCGATCACCTCCAGCCGGGCGAAGGCAGACCGGTTGCGCGCGCTGGGCGCCGACGCGGTGATCGACCGCACCGTGACCGGGAACTGGGGTGACGCGGTGATGGAGATGACCGGGACCGGTGCCGAGCAGATCGTCGACGCGGTCGGCCTGCCCACGCTCGAACAATCGGTGCGTGCGGGCGCGTACAACTCGACGGTGACGATGATCGGCGCGATGGCGCCCACGCCGGGAACAACGCTGCCGGACAATCCGTTCGGCTCCTCCTACCTGGCCATCCGGCGCATCGCCGTCGGCAGCCGAACCGGTTTCGAAGCGATGAACCGCGCGATCACGAAGCATCGTCTGCGCCCGGTGATCGACCGCGAATTCGATTTCGACGCCGCCGCCGAGGCCTACGACTACCTGCGCTCGGGCGCCTCGTTCGGCAAGGTGGTGATCGCGGTGGGTTGAGCGCGCCGCACGCGGGTGAACGCGGTGACGCACAGGACCAGCCACAGCAACCCGATGATCCAGCCCGCGAGCACATCGGTGGTCCAGTGGACGCCCAGATAGATGCGCGACAACCCGACGGCGGCGGGAAAGGCGACAGCGAACACCGTGGCGATCACCCGAACCCAGTGCCTGCGCAGCCGCGGGATCACCACGAGCGCCACGATGCCGACGACCACCGTGGAGCCGAGCGTGTGCCCCGACGGATAGGACAGGCTGGGCTCGAAGACCAGCCGCGACGCCTCGGGCGGCCGCTGGCGGCCGACCAGCCGTTTGATCACCCACACCAGCACGCCCGCACCCAGCGAGGTGACGGCGACCAGGGCGGCGACCGGCAGGTTGCGCCGCAGGAGGAAGATTCCGACGGTGAGCGATGCCAGAATCGTCATCGACAGCGTGTCGCCGAGGTCGGTGATCACCGTGGCGATGCTGGTGAGCGGCTCGCCGCGGTGCGCGATCATCCAGTCGAGCACCGCGGTGTCCATCCGGCTGATGCCGCTGGTGACCTCCCAGGTGAGGGCGGTGATCAGCACCGCCGCGGTCGCGATGAGCGCGACCACGCGCGGCGTCCGGCGGCACAGCGCGGACCAGGCGACCTCGGTGGGCGGTGGTTGTCGATAGGCAGTCGGCATAGCTACCAGATTGCCAGCTCGCGCCTCAGGCTTCGAAGACCACCGTGTTTCCCGCGACGTCGCGGGTGCCCGCGTCCTTCTTGATCGCCTTCACCAGGTCGGCGACGCAGTCCCAGGTGCGCGGCGGCTCGCACTCGATATTGCCGATCGTGTACCAGGTATCGGTGCCGCGATAGCGGACGAGGCCCTTGCCCGCGTCGTCGAGCATGACATCGAGCTCGCCGGACACCGTCCCTTCCTCTTCGGTCATGACGGCGCTCTCGGCGGTGATCTCGATGGGCTCGCTTATTTGAACTCTCCTCGGCGGAGGCAGTCATCGACTGCGGTGCGCAACGCGGTGTGCTCGGCGGTATCAACGGTCAAGGCGTATTTTACCTTCACCTTGACGTAGTGCTCGACATAGGCACACCGGAAGTTGCCGGGCGGCAAGTAGTTCGCGGGGTCCTGATCGCCCTTGGAACGATTCGCCGACGGGTCGGCGGCGACCAGGTTCATCGAGTCGTTGGCGATGCGGCGACGGGTGTCCTCGTCGCGGTCGGCCGCGCCCGATCGCCATGCTTCGGCAAGGGCCACAATGTGTTCGGCGTCGACCTTGGACGGATCGGTGATGAACTTGTACGGCCCGAGTTCACCGGTCTTCTTGTCGATGAAGCCGTAGTGGTCCTGCCAGCCGCCACCGGCCGCCACCTTCAGGTCGCAGGTCTTGGCGTCGAGGGTGACCTTGCCGTTGGCGTCGCGCAGCATCATCACTTCGCGGCTGGTGCATTTCGTGTACTGCGCCAGGTCGCCGGTGAAACCGTGCTCGGGCTTGTTGGTGTCCCAGTGCGGGAACTTCTCGCGCGTGTAGCCCGTCATCGGGCCTTCCTTCGCGACGACGAGAGTGGCGACCAGATCGCCGACTTCCTTGCCCGACACCGTCGCCGCGCCCGCGGAACCCGGGCCGGGCGCGGTCGGACTCACCTTGTCCAGGAACGTGTTCGCGAGGGTGACCACCACGGCGATAACCGCCGCCGCGGCTAGGGCGAGCAGGGCTCGACCCAGGGGAGAACCGCTGATCGAAGACCACTTCATGCCCGTACCACCCAGATGCTCCGTCGAAAAATGAACCGGCACAACCTAACGGCCGCGCCGGGTGTCGTCAGTGATTGTCCGCTATGAGGTTCCGCACAGCACAGCGCGAACTGATTGCGGCTCAATAGCGTTCATCTATCGACGGAGGTGACCGGCGGCGCCGAAGTGCAAACCCATAGTGATGGAGATCACAATCGATCAATCGGGCAGTGATCCCGTTTCGGGCGGAATGCCGGTGTCCAGGAACCGGATCAGGCGTGCGATGCGCGCGGCATGGTCGACGCAGCGCTGGAATTGGCTGCCGAGCAACGCCATATCGATCGCGGCCTCGGTGCTCACGTCGGCTTCGGTGAGGGCGGTGCGCAATTGCTTGCACAGCGTCTCCATCGCCTCGACATCGGCGCTGCCCCCGGCGGCGAACCGCCCGCTCGCCACCGACGCGCTCACCCGCGCCACGCACCCGGCCGCGAGCGTGCCCATCGACACGAGTTCGGCGATCACCGGTGCGGGCGCGACCGCGGCCGGATGGGCCCGATAGACGTACTGCCCAGCGGTTTCGGTGCGCCGCCCGATCCGCGACAGCTCACCGGCCACCTGAATCGCGGTCACCACATGACGCAGATCGCGCGCCACCGGCGCCTGCAGCGCGAGCAGCGCCATGGTGCGGGATTCGCAGGCGGCGAACATCAGCTGTAGCTGCTCGTCGAGCGCGAACACCTCGTAGGTGGCCGCGAGGTCGGCGCCGGCCAGCGCCTGGGTAACCCGCTCGGTCGCGTCATGGGCGACGCGCGACATCAGGGTGAGGTCGTTGGCCAAAGCGACGAGCTCGAGGGTGAACTGGGTCCGCACGCGCTGAATTGTTCCCCATCGAGGGGGTGTGAGTGAATCCATCGCCGAGATCCGTGCGGTGACGATTCCGGGTGTGCCCGGCCGTAGCTGGAAGGATGGGGGTCATGATTGCCGCGTTGACGACTAAATGGACCCTGTACGTGCCCATCCTCGCCGCGCTCGTGCTCGTACTCAGCTGGGGGCGTTCCGTACCGGGATTGATCGTCGCGCTGGTGAGTGTCGCGCTGGTCGGCGCGGTGCTCTCGGCGGTCTATCACGCGGAGATCGTGGCCCACCGGGTGGGCGAACCCTATGGCTCGCTGGTCCTCGCGGTGGCGGTGACCGTGATCGAGGTGGCGCTGATCGTCACGATGATGATCTCCGGCGGCGACAAGGCGGCCTCGCTCGCTCGCGACACCGTGTTCGCCGCGGTGATGATCACCTGCAACGGCATCTTCGGCCTGGTGCTTCTGGTCGGCGCGCTGCGCAGACGGGTGGCGGTGTTCAACGCGGAAGGTACCGGTGCCGCCCTGGCCACCGTCGCGACCCTGGCCACATTGAGTCTGGTGTTGCCGACCTTCACCACCAGCGCGCCGGGCCCGGAGTTCTCGCCCGCGCAGCTCGCCTTCGCCGCGGTCGCCTCGCTGGCGCTCTACGGGCTGTTCGTGATGGTGCAGACGGTGCGTCACCCCGACGACTTCCTGCCGGTGGAGGACGGCGGCGCGGTCGACGACAGTGACACCCACAGCCACGCGCCGTCCAACAAGGTCGCGTTGATCAGCCTCGGGATGCTGGTACTCGCCCTGGTGTGCGTGGTCGGCCTGGCCAAGGTGGTCTCGCCCGCGCTCGAATCGGCGGTGGCCTCGGCCGGATTGCCGCAGTCGGCGGTGGGTGTGGTGATCGCGATGCTGGTGCTGTTGCCCGAGACGATCGCCGCGGTGAACTCCGCGCGCCGCAATCAGGTGCAGATCGGTTTGAACCTGGCACTCGGCTCGGCGATGGCCAGTATCGGTCTGACCATCCCGGTGATCGCGATCGCGACCATCTGGTTGAGCGGGCCGCTGGTGCTGGGTCTGGGTGCCACGCAGATGGTGCTGCTCGCGCTGACCGTCGTGGTGAGCACGCTGACGATCGTTCCCGGCCGCGCGACCCTGCTGCACAGTGGTGTTCACCTGGGGTTGTTCGCGGCGTTTGTGTTCCTGGCCGCAAGTCCGTAGCTGGGGTGTTGCGGATCACAGGGCAGGTCGACCTGTCATGGAAACCGCGGAAAAGCGACGAGGGTCACCCACTGGAAATTTTGTTGTGACGCAGAGTACCGGTTAGCTTGCTGGAGTTGGCACCGACGCCGAAGCCAGAGAGTGCGGTATGAAAATCACCAAGCCCCGTGCTTCACGAGCGGCCCGGAGGCATCCCTGATGTCTACCGATCTGCACTCCGCGAAGCCGGATTCCGCTACCCAGATCGTCCGCAAGAACTTCACCGACACCGTCGTGTCGTCGCTGCGGACCTTCGGGCGTGCGGTAGATCTCGCACAGCAATCGGTCGGCGGCTCGTTCTCCGACATCGCCCGCAGGCAGTTCCAGTGGCGGGAGACCCTCGTGCAGGCCTGGCGCCTGATCACGGTCACCGCCATTCCCGCGATCCTGATGGCGATCCCGTTCGGCGTGATCGTCTCGGTCCAGGTCGGCAACCTGATCCACAGCCTCGGCGCCGACTCCATGCTCGGCGCCACCGGCGGCCTCGGCGTGATCAAGCAGGGCGCGCCCATCGCCACCGGCTTCCTGCTCGGTGGCGCGGGCGCGGCGGCGATCGCGGCCGACCTCGGCGCGCGCACCATCCGCGAGGAGATCGACGCGCTCAACACCATGGGCATCAACCCGGTGCACCGGCTCGTCATCCCGCGCCTGGCGGCCATGCTGCTCGTCGCCCCGATGCTCAATGTGCTGATCATCTTCGTCGGCGTGCTGGCCGGGTACGCGGTCGCCGTCGGCGGTCAGGGCGTGACCCCGGGTAGCTACTGGTCGACGTTCGGTTCGTTCGCGACCGCCGGTGACGTGTGGGTCTCGCTGCTCAAGGCGCTGATCTTCGGCTTCCTGGTCGTGATCATCTCCTGCCAGCGCGGACTGGAGGCCAAGGGCGGACCGCGCGGTGTGGCCGACGCGGTGAACGCGGCGGTGGTGCTCTCGGTGGTCTCGATCGCGATCGTGAACCTGCTGGCCAGCCAGATCAGTGCCATGTTCCTGCCGACGAAGTTGGCGTGATGGCTGCCTCGTCGTACATCCCCACCTCGCTGCACTGGCTGCGCAAGCCCGCTCGCATCGGCAAGCGGATCGTCACCGCCGGTGAATCGCTCGGCTTCGTCGCGGTGTTCGTCTGGCAGGTGCTGTCCTCGGTGCCACTGACGCTGCGCCGCTACCGGGACGAAACGCTGCGCGCGGTCACCGATATGACCTGGGGACGCGGGTCGATCATCGTCGGTGGCGGCACCGTTCCGATGATGATCGTGCTCGGCCTGGTGATGGGCGCCTCGGTGGGCGTCGAATCGTTCGCCTCACTCGACATGCTCGGCATGGGCCCGGTCACCGGCGTGATCTCGGCCTACGCGACCACCCGTGAGCTGGCCCCGATCGCGGCGGCCATCGGCTTCGCCGCCCAGGCGGGGTGCCGGATCACCGCCGAGATC
Organism: Nocardia sp. NPDC060220; assembly: GCF_042727815.1. Lineage (NCBI taxonomy): Bacteria > Bacillati > Actinomycetota > Actinomycetes > Mycobacteriales > Nocardiaceae > Nocardia > Nocardia sp. NPDC060220. The sequence goes on along the minus strand of NZ_JBHWZY010000016.1, from coordinate 7,042 downwards.
GGCGCGATGCGCATCTCCGAGGAGATCGACGCGATCGAGGCGCTCGGTCTGCGTTCGGTGCCCTACGTCGTCACCACCCGGGTGATCGCCGGCGCCGTCGCCATCGTGCCGACCTTCCTGATCGCGCTGATCCTGGCCTACGGCGCCTGCCGCGGACTGCTCACGATGGTCTACGGGCAGTCGGCCGGTGTGTACGACCACTACTTCTTCCAGTTCATCTCCGGCTTCGACATGATCGCCGCGGTGATCAAGGTGGCCGTGTTCGGCACGGTGGTGATCCTGGTGCACGCCTACTTCGGGTTCTTCGCCACCGGCGGCCCCGAGGGGGTCGGCATCGCCTCCGGTCGCGCGGTGCGCGCCAGCTCGGTGGCCATCATCGCCATCGACATGGTCCTCACGATCATGCTCTGGGGCTTCAACTCGGCGATCAGTTTTACGGGGTGAACTAGATGCCTAACTATGGAATGCCCGGCGTCGCGGCCGATCGGCGCACGTCGCGGCTGACCGGGGTGATCATCCTGTCGGTGATCGCGGCGATCGCACTGGCCTACGTCACCTACTCGAATCTGCGGACCGAAGACGGTCTGCGCATCGCGTTGCACACCGAACACCTCGGTGACGGCATCAGCGCGGGCAGCCAGGTTCGCGTCGACGGCGTGACGGTCGGCGAGGTCGCCGAGGTGACCCCCGGCGCGCGCGGCACCCAGCAGATCGCGCTGCTGCTCGACACCGAGCGACTGGTCGGCATCGACGACAGCCTCGCGATCGACTACGCCCCGACCAACCTGTTCGGCATCGCCGAGATCGAATTGCGCCGTGGCGCGGGCGGTTCGCCGCTGCGCGAGGGCGCGGTTCTCGACCTCACCGGCACGAACAACGACCGGGTCTACGACGCGACGATGAGCGCCATCCTGCGCAGCCTCTCGCAGGTCGGTATGACCGTGACCAGCCCCCAGATGGCCACCGTCATCTCCCAGCTGGCCGCCGACTTCAAGGCCTTCACTCCGCTGGTCCAGGCGCTGATCACGGTCTCCAAGACCATCGCCGACAACCAGGACGTGATGCCCTCGGAGCTGTTCGGCAAGCTCGGCCCCGCCTTCGACGGCGGCGGTGAGTTCGCGGGCGCCACTATGAAGGTGATCGACCAGCTCAGCGACATCCGAGTGACCCAGGTCGACAAGGAGCGCTACGACATCGGCGTCGGGGTGATCGGCGGCGGCATCCTGCCCGCGCTGAGCACCACCCTGAGCACCGCGGGCGGGCACTTCGCCGAGACCACGGACATGCTCGCGCCGATGCTGCTCGCGCTGGCGCAGATGTCGCCGAACCCGCGCCGGACCGGTGCCGATCTCACCGCGCTGCTGCAGAACCTGCGCGGCGCGATGCCCGACGGCCCGAACGGCCCTGTCCTGAATCTCGACGTCGAGCTCAGCGGTGTCCCCGGCATCGCGGTGCCGCTGTTCGGAAAGGCCGGTGGGCGATGAAGATTCGCGGAACCGCACTGCGCCTCGGCGTTTTCAGCCTGGTGATGATCGCCATCCTCGGCATGGTGTTCACCCTGATCAAGCGCCCCGTCGACGGCGACACCAACGCCCATGACGCACTGTTCACCGACGCCAACGGCCTCAAGGTCGGCAACGACGTGCGGATGTTCGGCGTGCAGGTGGGCAAGATCGAGAAGATCAGCCTCGAAGGCGACAAGGCCAAGGTCGCGATCACGGTCAAGACCGACACTCCGATCTACGACAATTCCAAGCTGGCCATCCGCTACCAGAACCTCACCGGCCAGCGCTATATCGACCTGCAGCAGGCGCCGAACCCGGGCAAGACCATCGCGGCAGGGGCGCGGATCGGCGCCAACATGACCGTCCCGTCGTTCGACGTGACGAGTCTGTTCAGCGGCCTCAAGCCGGTGCTCGCCACGCTGTCGCCCGAAGCGATCAACCAGTTCACCGCCAGCATGCTCGCCGTGATCGAGGGCGACGGCACGGGCCTGGGCCCCGCGCTCACCGCGATCGATCAGCTCGCGAGCTATGCCGATGACCGTCAGCAGGTGATCAGCACCCTGATCCACAACCTGTCGGAGCTGTCCGAGCGTCACGGCGGCAAGGTCGGGCACCTGGTGCCGCTGCTGGCCCGGCTCACCGACATCTTCGAGGCGATGCAGCGCAATATCGGCGGTGTCGCGCAGTTCGCGATGACCGCGCCTTCGGTGCTGGCGCCGGTGGACCGGTTGCTCGCCTCGCTGGGCCTGGTCGAGGGCGGCGGCGCCGATGTCGACGCGATGATTCGCGCGCTGTTCCCGGATCCACAGGAAGCCGTCGAGGTGTTCGGCAAGCTCCCCGGTCTGCTGGCCACGGTCGACGCCTCGCTCGCGCGCGGTTTCGCCGACTTCACGCCGCACTGCAGCAACGGCGCCGCCGAGGTGCCCGCGCCGCTGCAGGTGCTGATCGCCGGACAGAAGGTCACCGTATGCAACCGCTGAAGAAGCTCGCCGCGCTGTTCGGCGGCGATCGCCCGATCCCCGATGAAGCGGGCAAACTCGCACGGGAACTGCGGATGGGGATCATCGGCCTGAGCCTGGTCGTGCTGTTCATCATCGCCGCGGGCGTGGTGTACGTGGTGCCGCTGGGCAAGCACACCTACACCGCCGAGCTCAGCGAAGCGCAGTCGGTGCGCGAGGGCGACGACGTGCGCCTGGCCGGCATCTCGGTGGGCAGCGTCACCTCGCTGGAACTGAAGCCCGACAAGGTGCTCATGCGGTTCACCGTGAAAAACGATGTCTTCGTGGGTGATCAGACGTCCCTGGATGTTCGCATGCTCACCGTGGTCGGCGGTCACTACGTGGCGCTCTACCCCGCGGGCTCGAAGCCGCTGGGGGACAAGGCGATTCCCACTGATCGAATCCGCCTGCCCTACAGCCTGATCGAGACCTTCCAGGACGCGACCGCGCCGTTGGCCGCCGTCGACGGCGACACCGTGCGCAACAACCTGGCCGCCGCGAACTCCGCGATCGCGACCTCGCCGGAAGCGCTGCGCACCACGCTCGACACCGTCGGCAAGTACGTCGACATGCTCGACCGTCAGCGCAGTCAGGTGTCGAAGTCGATCGCGGTCGTCGACGAGTACATCACCATGTACGACGGCGCCAAGGCGGATCTGGGCAGGCTGATGGACAACGTCAACATGCTCGAAGACGTGCTGCTGAGCAAGCGGGCCGAAATGGCCGAAGCGGTTCGGTTGCTCACCTCGGTGGTGAATCGCCTCGCGGGACTGGCCCCGACCTGGGACTCCACCCTGAAGCCGCAGGTGCAGGCGCTGGCCGACGCGTTGCCGCGGCTCGGGGAACTCAGCAGTCAGCTCGAGCCCGTCATCGGCACAGTCGGTGCGCTGCAGACCAGGTTGTCGCAGCTGACGACCCCCGAGGCCGGTGTGGTCGTCGACCAGTCGAGCGCCCGCGTGTGCGTACCGCTGCCCGGGAAGGCGTGCTGATGCTGAAACGACTACTCGGATCCCAGGCGTTCATGTCGATCGCCGGCGTCGCGGTGCTCGTGGCGCTGGTCGCGGGCGGCTACTTCGTCGCCTTCGATCCGCTGAAGAAGACCGAATCCTATTGCGCGCTCATGCCCGACGCGATCGGCCTCTACCCGGGTAACCACGTCACCATGCGCGGCATGGATGTCGGCGAGGTGACCGCGGTGCGCAACGAGGGCGCCAAGGTCCGTGTCGAGTTCGAGGTCGACGCCGAATTCGATGTCAACTCCGACGCTTCCGCCACCACCGTCGCGTATTCGGTGGCGGCGGACCGCAATCTGGCGGTGCTCACCACCGGCAAGACCGCGCCGCCGCTCGCGGGCGGCTGCATCACCAAAACGCTGACACCCAAGAGCATCACCGAAACGCTCACGGCGCTGGCCAGCCTGTCCGACGAACTCTCCGGCGGTGCCGCGGGTGCGCCGAGTGCGCTGTCGGACGGCCTGTCCTCGCTCAACCGCGCCACCGAGGGCACCGGCCCGACGGTCAACGAACTCATCCACAAGCTCGGTTCGGCGATGAACAAGCCCGACGCCGACATCGGCCATCTCGCCAGTCTTTTCGACGCGTTCGCCTCGGTCTCGAACCGGGTCTCCGCGAACTGGGGCGACCTGCAGACGATGCTGGTCCGGCTGGCCCCGCTGCTCAACATGGCCTCCGACGACCTGCTCGGCCCGGCCACCTCGCTGTTCGACGGTCTCGGCGAGCTGTTGCCGATACTCAACGATGTCGCCGTCATTCTCGGTGATCCGTTGATCGGCGCGCTCGACGACGTGGTCCCGCTGGTGAAGTTGTTGCGCGCCAACGTCGGATCGCTCAGCGAGATCGTGGCGAAGATGCCCGCGCTCGCCTCCGCCTTCCGCAGCGCCACCGATCCCGCGGGCGGCACCGCGATCACCTACGCGCCGCCGAAGGTCGCCTTGCCCGTCGGTGACGCAGACCAGGTGTGCGGCGCGGTGAACGAGTTGATTCCGGGGCAGTGCCCCGACCCGGCGCAGGGACTGGCCGATGTGAATCTCGTGCAGGTTGTGCTGGGAATGGCAGGTGCTCGATGAACACCCGAAAGATGTTGCGCCGCAGTGTGGTCGCACTCGTCGTCGCGGCCGGACTCGCGGTGGGTGGCTGCGGTTTCGACCCCGCCGAAGTACCCGTCCCCGGCTCGACCGTCAGCGGTTCGACCTACCGTGTGCAGATCGAGTTCAGCAGCGCGCTGAACCTGCCCGCGAAGTCGAAGGTGATCGCCAACGGCGCCGAGATCGGCATCGTCGACGGTGTGCGGGTGGTCCAGCCCGCCGACGCGCCCGCGGGCCGTGGCGGTTACGTCATCGTCGAGGCCGACATCCTCGACACCGTGCAGTTGCCGGCGAAGTCCATCGCCGAACTGCGCCAGGACACCATCCTCGGCGACATCCATCTCTCGCTCACCACTCCGAAGGACGGCTTCGGCGACCTGCTGCGCGACGGGGGCACCATCCCGATCGAGCGCACGAAACCGCCTGTGCAACTGGAAGACACGATGGCCACCATGGCTCTGTTCGTGCAGGGCGGTGCGATCGGTCAGCTGCAGGAGATGCTCGGCCGGATCAACTCGGTGATGCCACCCGATCCCAAGGAAACCGCGCGCATCTCGGCGGTGATGGGCGCCGACGCCGCCGACCTGGCAGCCCATCTCGACCAGGTCGACCTGCTGGTCAACGGGCTGAGCCGCAATGCGGCGATCCTGCACGACGACACCGAGGAAGCGCTGACCAGCATCTCACGCCCGAGGCTGTCGCCTCGCTGACGGGCACCCAGGATTCGATCGCCAAGACGATGAAGATCTTCGACGCGCTCGGCCCGGTGGGTTCCTCGCTCACCTGGCTGGCCCCGATCGCGAGCTCCGGTGACGCCGCCGCGACCGCGTTCCTGCCGCTGGCCACCGGCGGTTCGGCCGACCTGCGCTCCTCGACGAACATGGGGCTGCTCACCGCGCTGTTGCGCGACAAGATCATTCCCTTCGTCGAGAACGGCCCGAAGGTGAACGTCACCGGCGTCCAGGTGTCCGAGGAAGACCAGGTGGCGCAGATCGTCACCGCGCTGCGGATGATCGGAATGGTGCGATGAAGATCGGTGCACTGGCCTCCCTCGGCGGCATCGCCGCCATCACCGTGCTCGGCGCGAGCTACCTGACCTTCGGGGTGGTGCGCGTCGACCCGTTCGCCGACTACACCGCGGCCTCGATCGAGATCGCGAATTCCGGTGGCCTCAGTGTCGGTTCGCCGATCCTGCTGACCGGTATCGAGATCGGTGAGGTCACCGGCGTCGACACCTCGGCGAGCGGTCGGGTGCAGGTCGGCTTCCGGTTCGGCGCCGACCACAAGGTGCCGATGAGCAGCGTCGTCACCATCGAGCACCTCTCCTCCCTCGGTGAGCCGTACGTGCAGTTCGTGCCGCGTGACGCGAACGGTCCCTATCTCACCGACGGGCAGCGACTGTCCGGGGAGAACGTGCGCACTCCGATGTCGATCCCCGAGGTCGCGCGGCTGGTCACCAAGACCGTCGAGCAGCTCGATCCCGCGGTCGTCGGCTCCCTGGTCGACACCCTCGGCACAGCGATGGTCGGCACCGAGAATGTCGTCCCCGAGCTGGCAAGGGCGGGCGACCTGCTCGCCGCGGCACTCATGAGCCGCGCACCGGCGATCGGCGAGTTGCAGAACAACTTCGAGTACGTTTCCGGCGACATCGGCTGGGCCGGACCGGCCACCTCGGCCGCCGCGCCCGCCTTCATCCGGTTGAGCCAGGTGATCGACCAGTTCGTCGAATCGGTCGGCCGGGCCACCGAGGGCGATCCGCAGATGCACCTGCGCGAGGGTGGGCTGGTGCCGTTGCTCGAGCAGCTCAGCGCCAAGCTGAACGAGCTCGGCCCCGAGCTCTCCGCCCTGCTGCCCGGACTGCGCCCGCTCACCGAATCGGTGACCGCGGCCGCTCCGCAGCTCGATCTGAGCGCACTGATCGCGCAGGCTCTGCACAACACCGACGCCGATGCGGTGAAGGTGCGGGTCGCGATCAAGTAAACATCCGGCAACCATCGGATATAGGTATCTGCCCTGGCCAGTGGTTGTTCCGTCGACCGGAGCGATCTGCGAGCAACCGTGCGGTAGCGTGACCGAACGAGGGGAGACCTGGTCCGCGGCAAAGGCGGTGCGATGGCAGAGAGCAGCGAGGGTCCACAAACACGGACCGGCAGCAGTACTCGGATGATCGCGATCGCGGCGGTACTCGCCGCGATCCTCGCGCTGGTGGTCGCGCTCGGCCTGGTGATGCGCGCCGACCAGGGTGGTGACGACAACCCTTCGGTGAATCCGATGGGATCCGACGCCAACGGTCTCCCGATCGCCGGGACCGACCAGGACCAGGAATTCGCGCCCCCGTGGCCGGCCAGGCGGGTCGGCGGGAACTGCTCGGCCGGTGGCATCGTCGCGCATTGGCGCGTCCACGACGACGGCAGTTGGCAGTGCACGGTGACCAC
>NZ_JBHWZY010000015.1:0-20974 GCF_042727815.1 Nocardia sp. NPDC060220 | reverse complement strand
ACATCTTTGCGAAAGGCCCTCCAACTTCGGTTGGAGGGCCTTTTTGCGTTCCCGGAAACCCTCGGGGACCACTATGTCCGATTCCTGTGTGGGCCAGGTCACCCTGGAGTATGTTGTCGAGAACAACATTCGCTCCAGCTCAACCGCCCACAGGCGGTGGTTCCACGAAAGGCCCACGCTCATGCGTCAGGGGATCTTCGGCATCGCGGCCGTCTCGATCGCACTTCTCACTTCGCTCACCGCCTGCGGCGACGACACTTCGAACTCCTCGGGAGGGGGCGGCGCCAAGATCGGCGTCATCCTGCCCGACAGCAAGACCTCGGCGCGGTGGGAGACGGCGGATCGCAAGTACCTCCAGCAGGCGTTCGACGCCGCGGGGATCAAGGCCGACATCCAGAATGCCCAGGGCGACAAGAACGCCTTCCAGACGATCGCCGATCAGATGATCACCAACGGCGCCTCGGTGCTGATGATCACCAACCTCGACAGCGGCACCGGCAAGGCCGTCATTCAGAAGGCAAAAGCGCAGGGCGTCACCGTGATCGACTACGACCGGCTGACTCTCGGCGGCGGTGCGCCGTATTACGTGTCGTTCGACAACGTGAAGGTCGGACAGCTCATGGGCGACGGCCTCGCGAAGTGCTTGGCCGACAAACAGGCGGCCAAGCCGGTGGTCGCCTACCTCAACGGCGGCCCGACCGACAACAACGCCGCCCTGTTCAAGAGCGGTTACGACGGCGCGCTGAAGCCGAAGTTCGACGCGGGCGAATATGTGAAGGGCCCGGATCAGGCCGTTCCGGAATGGGACAACACCAAGGCGGGCACCATCTTCGAACAGATGCTCACCGGCACGCCGAACCTCGGCGGCACCGTCGCGGCCAACGACGGGCTGGCCAACGCGGCCATCGCAGTGTTGAAGAAGCAGAAGCTGAACGGGCAGATCCCGGTGACAGGTCAGGACGCCACGGTCCAGGGTCTGCAGAACGTCCTGGCCGGTGATCAGTGCATGACCGTGTACAAGGCGATCAAGCTCGAGGCCGCCGCCGGCGCGAAGCTGGCGATCGCGCTGGCCAACGGGGAGAAGGGCGAGGCGCCGAGCACTGTCGACGATCCCGAGGCGAAGTCGAAGGTGCCCGCGGTGCTTCTCGAGCCGAAGGCGATCTTCAAGAACAACGTGAACGACGTCGTGGCGGACGGCTTCGTCGACAAGGCCGAGCTGTGCACCGGTGAGTTCACCAAGCTCTGCGCGGACAACGGCGTCCGCTGATGACCGACACCCCGCTCATCGAATTGCGCGGATTAGAGAAGAGTTTCGGTGCGGTCCATGTCCTGCACGATATCGACTTCTCCGCCTACCGCGGTGAGGTGACGGCCCTCGTCGGCGATAACGGCGCAGGCAAGTCGACCCTGGTCAAATGCATCGGCGGCACCCATGCGATCGATGCGGGCGAAGTGCTGTTCGACGGTGAGCAGGTGCAGATCGGCAATCCGCGAGACGCGGCCGAACTGGGGATCGAGATCGTCTACCAGGATCTCGCGCTCTGCGACAACCTCGACATCGTGCAGAACATGTTCCTCGGCCGGGAGAAGAAGCACGGCCTCGTGCTCGACGAATACGGCATGGAGGAGCTCGCGGGCGCGACCCTGGCCGGGCTGTCGGTGCGCACGGTGAAGTCCGTGCGTCAGAAGGTGGCCAGCCTGTCCGGCGGACAACGCCAGACCGTCGCCATCGCCAAGGCCGTGCTGTGGAACAGCAAGGTGGTGATTCTGGACGAGCCGACCGCGGCGCTCGGCGTCGCCCAGACTCAGCAGGTTCTCGAACTGGTGCGCCGCCTGGCCGACAAAGGTCTTGCGGTGGTGCTGATCTCGCACAACATGAACGACGTCTTCGCGGTGTCGGATCGGATCGCGGCGCTGTATCTGGGCCGGATGGCCGCACAGGTACGGACCGCCGAGGTGACGCATTCGCAGGTCGTCGAACTGATCACCTCCGGCCGCAGCGGGAGTCTCGGAATCGGAGTGCAGGCATGAGCGCGGTTGTCACGGACAAGGCCACCGAGCCCGCCGCACCGGTGACCGAGTTGGTCACCGGCTATGTCGCGCGGATTCGTGGCGGCAACATGGGCGCCTTGCCCTCGGTTATCGCGCTGGTGGTGCTGTCGGTCGTCTTCTGGATCGCGCGGCCGGTGTTCATGACCCAGGGCAATATCGCGAACCTGCTCACCCAGGGCGCCGCCATCGCGGTGATCGCCATGGGCTTGATCTTCGTGCTGCTGCTCGGGGAGATCGATCTGTCGGCCGGTTTCACCAGCGGTGTGTGTGCCGCGGTGCTCGCGGTCCTGCTCACCGACAAGGGCTGGCCCTGGTACGCGGCGGTGCTCGTCTCGTTGCTCACCGGTGTGGTGATCGGGCTGACCATCGGTGCGATCGTGGTGAAGATCGGGGTGCCGTCGTTCGTCGTGACGCTGGCCGCGTTCCTGGCGCTGCAGGGCGTGGCACTGAAGATCATGGACAACGGCCGCAACATCTCCATCCACGACGAGACGATCCTGGCGATCGCCAACAAGAATGTGCCGCCGCTGCTGGGCTGGGTCATGTACCTGGTGCTGGTGGGTGGGTTCTCGTTGGTGCAGTACCGAAAGTTGCGAGCGCGCACCACGCTGGGGCTGACCGGCGAGACGGCACCGGTGGTCGCGTTGCGGATCGCCACGGTCGCGGTGGTCGCGGGGATAGCGGTGCTGGTGCTCAACGACGAGCGCAGTCGCAATCCGGAGGTCAACTCGCTGCAGGGCATGCCGATCGTGGTGCCGATCATCATCGCGCTGTTGCTGCTGTGGACCTTCGTGCTCAATCGCACCTCGTTCGGCAGGCATGTCTACGCGGTCGGCGGCAGCGTGGAAGCGGCTCGGCGCGCGGGCATTCCGGTCGACCGGATCAAGATCAGCGCCTTCGTGCTGTGCTCGACGATGGCCGCCGTCGGCGGCTTGATCGCGGCCTCGCGGGCCAACTCGGTCGATCCGAACACCGGCGGTTCCGATGTTCTGCTCACCGCCGTCGGTGCGGCGGTGATCGGTGGGACCAGCCTGTTCGGTGGTCGTGGCCGGATGCTCGATGCGGTACTCGGTGCCGCGGTGGTCGCGGTGATCAACAACGGGATGGGCCTGATGGGCTACAGCGCGGGCACGAAATTCGTTGTGACAGGATTTGTCCTGCTGCTCGCGGCGGGGGTGGACGCGCTGTCGCGCAAGCGTTCGCTGCCAGGAAGTTGACCATCGACCGGGAAGGCTGGGCCGGATGAGGGCTGCACCCGCCCCGGACGAGATCCGAACACGTAATCTCGCCGTGCTGTTGCGCCACGTCCATTTGAGCGGGCCGGTCTCGCGGGCGGAGCTGGCCGAGCGAATGGGCCTGAACCGCAGCACAATTCTGGCGCTGACCACCGATCTGGCCGCTGCCGGGCTGGTGAGTGAGCAACTGCCACGCCAGACCGGGAAGGCCGGTCGGCCGTCGCTGGTGGTGCGGCCGGAGTCGGAGCGGGTATTCGTGCTCGCGCTGGACGTCGGCGCGGATCGGCTCGCGGTAGCGCGGGTCGGTCTGGGCGGTGTGATTCTCGACCGGCGTGAAACGCCGCGTGAGAGTGCGGCTTTCGATCCCGACGAAGTGATCGAATCCCTGGCGGTGCTGGCCGAGACGATGATCGACACGGCAGGACGCGACAGTGTCTGCGTGGGTGTGGGTCTCGCGTTCTGCGGGATGGTTCGGCAGGGCGACGGTGTGGTGCGGTACGGGCCGAACATCGGCTGGGTGGATGTGCCGGTGGGCGCGAAACTGTCCGAGCGGCTCGGTGTTCGGGTCGTGGTCGGCAACAACGCGAATCTGGGAGCGCTCGCCGAGCGTGAGCGGGGTGTCGGTGCGGGGGTGTCGGAACTGATCTACCTGCACGGTGAGGTCGGCATCGGTGGTGGCGTCATCATGGGTGGTGAGCTGCTCGGTGGTGAGGGCGGCTACGGCGGCGAGGTCGGGCACATGATCGTCAACCCCGGCGGGCGGACGTGCCGGTGTGGTTCACGTGGCTGCCTGGAGGCCGAGGCGGGGGAGCTGGCGTTGATCGCGCTGGCGGGGCGTGCCGACCTCACCGGCCGGGCGGCGGTCGAGGCGATCGTCGACGCGGCGGCTCGCGGTGACGCGGTCGCCCGCGACGCGTTGCACCAGGTCGGGGACTGGCTCGGCTACGGGGTGGCCAATCTCGTCAATATCTTCAACCCGGCGATGGTCGTGTTCGGTGGTGTCCTGCGCGAGATCTACCTCGCCTCGGCCGCGCAGGTCCGCAGCCGGCTGGCGGAGAACGGACTACTGGCCGTGCGCGAACGCGTTCGTCTGCGGACCTCCGCGCTGGCCGACGACGCGCCGCTGATCGGGGCCGCGGAACTGGCGTTCGCCGACGTGCTGACCGACCCACTCCAGACACTGGCGCGTAGCTCCGGCAGGTGATCGATCGGCGCCGGTCTCGCGACTATCGTGAAGGAATGGCGACCACAAGGATCGGCACGCAGATCAATGCGCCGCGCTCGACCGTCTACCGCCTGATGTTGGACGCCGACGCGGTCGCGGCCTGGATGCCCCCGCCCGGGATAACAGCCGAAGTGCATCGGTTCGAGCCGAAAGAGGGCGGATCGTTCTCGATCACCCTCACCTATGACGAGCCGACGGCCACGGGTGAGACGCGGCCGCCGCACCGCGACGCCTGTTTCGGGACGTTCCGCACGCTGGTACCGGATGAGCAGATCATCGAGGTGCTGGAATTCGTCACCGAGATCCCGGACATGACCGGTGCGCAAACCGTGACGTTCACCCTGACCGACGCCGACGGCGGCACCTACCTCGACACGGTGCACGAGGGGGTTCCGCCGGGGCTGAGCTCCGCCGACAACGAGAGAACCTGGCACCAGTCGTTGGCGAAACTGACCGCGCTGGCCGAGCGGGAATCGCGCGGCTGACCGCAGACCCACGCGGAGTCGTGCCCTTCAAATCATAGAAACGCTAATGGTGTTCGGGGGCGATCGTGGTTGCTTGAATTCGTCTATGTACCGACCGAACACCTCTCGACCCGGCCTGCGTGGCCGCGCCACCGCCGCACTCCTCGCGATGGCAACCGTTGCGACGCTCGGCCTGACCGGCTGCGCGCAAGGCAACAACACACCGGTCGGCACCCCCGACGCGCCACTGCCCACCGAGGTTCCACCGGGGACCACGCTCGTCGTCGCCGATCAGTCGGAACGTCTGCAATCGGCGCTGCGGCTGTCCGGTGAGCTGGACAAGCTGCCGTTCAAGATCGAGTTCGCGAACTTCGTCGGCGGCCCGGCCATTCTCGAGGCGTTCCGGGCAGGCGCGGCCGACGTCGGTCAGGTCGGCGATGTGCCGCCGATCCACGCACTGGCCGCCGGCCAGGACGTCCCGATCATCGGCTCCTACCAGACCAACCCTCAGGCGCTGAAACTCGCTGTCGCGCCGGGCCGTTCGATCAGCAAGCTCGCGGATCTGAAGGGCAAGAAGATCGCCTACGCCGAGGGCACCGCCCAGCAGGCGGCGGTGCTGAAGGCGCTCACCAAGGCGGGTCTGAAGCCCACCGATGTGGAGCTGGTCCGGCTGCAGCTGGCCGAGTTCCCTGACGCGGTCCGCACCGCGCAGGTCGACGTCGCGCCGCTGATCGAACCCAACGTGACCCGGTTCCTGCGCACCGAGGGCGCCTCGCTGATCCCGGACTCGGAGACCACGGGCATCTACAGCGGCCTCGCCTACCTGTACGCGCGCCGGGCGGTGGTCCAGGATCCGGCGAAGGCCGCCGCGACCCGTGCTCTGGTCGGCGCGTTCGTGCGGGCCTGGCAGTGGACCAACACCCATCGCGAAGAATGGGCCACCCGCTACTACGTCGGAAGCCAGAAGGTCAGCGCCGACGATGCCAAGCGGATCGTCGAATCGCTGGGCACCTACACCTTCCCGCACCTGGACCAGCAGTTGATCGCCCGGCAGCAGACCACCATCGACGCGATCGACGCCGTGGGCGAGCTGCCCAAGAAGATCAAGGCCGTCGACGGTTTCGACCTGCGCTTCGACGCCGCGGTCACCGAGGCGGTCACCGCCAGCGGAGCCGCGTTCGCACCGGCGGTGAGCTGATGGCCACCATCGATGCCGGGGCGCTGCGCAAACTCAGGACCAGCACGGCCCCGGTCGAGGCACTCGCCCCACGCGGGCGAGGCCGGCGCAGACTGGGGCCCGGCAAGCCGATCCCGTTCGGCTTCGCCCTCGGTCCGGTTCTGCTCATCGGTACCTGGGTTATCGGCTCCGCGATCGGGGCCATCGACCCGGAGACCTTGCCCGCGCCGTGGACCGTCGCGCAGACCGCGGGCGAGCTGATCGCCGACGGACGATTGCAGTCCAATCTGCTGACCTCGTTGCAGCGCGCCGTGATCGGCCTCGTTCTCGGTGTGGCGATCGGCGTGGTACTCGCGCTGGTCGCGGGGCTGAGCCGGATCGGTGAGGCAGTGGTCGACGGTCCCGTGCAGATCAAGCGGGCGATCCCGACGCTGGCACTGATCCCGCTGTTCATCGTCTGGTTCGGGATCGGCGAGCAGATGAAGCTGATCGTGATCACCACCAGCGTGCTCATTCCGATCTACATCAATACCCACGCCTACCTGCGCAGTGTCGACGCGCGCTATGTGGAACTGGCCGAGACGGTCGGGCTGTCGCGGTGGGGCTTCCCGCGTCGCATCGCGTTGCCGGGCTCGTTGCCGGGCTTCTTCCTCGGACTGCGGCTGGCGGTGACCATTTCCTGGTTGGCGCTGGTGGTGGTCGAACAGGTCAACGCGACCAGCGGCATCGGCTACCTGATGACCCAGGCGCGCACCTACGGCCAGATCGACGTGATCGTCGTCGGTCTGGTGATCTACGGGCTGCTCGGACTGTTCGGTGATCTCGCCGTGCGGGCAACGGAACGAAAGGTGCTGGCATGGCGACAGACACTGGGCGACTGAGCTCCGACGAGCGGGTCGTCGTACGTACCCGCGCCCTGACCCGTGGCTTCGGCGAGCGAATCGTCTTGAACGGCATCGACATCGAGATCCGGCGTGGCGAGTTCGTCGCGCTGCTCGGGCGCAGTGGTTCCGGCAAGAGCACGCTGCTGCGGGCACTGGCCGAACTCGATTCCGACGTGCCCGGATCCGGTGACCTGACGGTGCCGACGCAGCGTGCGGTGGTGTTCCAGGATTCGCGGCTGCTGCCATGGGCGCGGGTACGCGACAATGTGGTGCTCGGGCTGACCGGCCGCGACGCGCAGCAACGCGGGCGCTCCGCACTGGCCGAAGTTGGGTTGGCCGGGCGAGAAAAGGCTTGGCCACGTGAGCTTTCCGGCGGTGAACAGCAGCGGGTGGCGTTGGCCAGGTCGCTGGTGCGCGAGCCGGAACTGCTCCTGGCCGACGAACCGTTCGGCGCGCTCGACGCGCTGACCCGGATTCGGATGCACGCCCTGTTGCAGGCGCTGTGCGAGCGGCACCGGCCCGCCGTGCTGCTGGTGACCCACGATGTGGACGAGGCCGTGCTGCTCGCCGATCGGGTTCTGGTCCTCGACGAGGGCCGGATCACGATCGACCAACGCATCGAGACCCCGCGCCCGCGCAGACACGCGCACCCGGAGTTCGTCCGGCTGCGCGAGGTGCTGCTGACCGGGCTCGGCGTCGACACAACAGATTCAGAGAAAGTGAAACAGGCCTCATGAGTGCACCGCGTCAACTGAGTCTGAACGCGTTCATCTACCCGTCCGGGCATCATGAGGCCGCCTGGCGGCATCCCGACAGCAGGCCCGACCGCATCTACGACGTCTCCTACTACCAGGAGATCGGGCGCACCGCGGAGGCGGCGAAGCTCGATGCGGTGTTCTTCGCCGACGGTCCCGCCCTGCGCACCGATGTTCGTCACAATGCCGCGCCCGGCTTGGAGCCGATCACGCTGCTCACCGCGATCGCGGCGGCGACAACACATCTCGGTCTGATCGCCACCGCGTCGACCACCTACTACGAGCCCTACAACCTGGCGCGGCTGTTCTCCTCGCTCGACCATATCTCCGGTGGACGCGCGGGCTGGAACATCGTCACCACCGGCACCGATCTGGCCGCGGCCAACTTCGGGCTCGAACGCCACCCGGACCACGCCGAACGCTATGCCCGCGCACGGGAATTCGTCGACGCGGTGGTGGGGCTGTGGGACAGCTGGGAGGACGACGCGATCGTGCTCGACCGCGCCGCCGGTGTGTACGCCGATCCGGACAAGATCCATCCGATCGATTTCGTCGGCGAACACCTCAGTGTGCGTGGGCCGTTCAACTCGGCGCGGACACCGCAGGGCCGTCCGGTGCTGGTGCAGGCCGGTGCGTCGAACGAGGGCCGTGCCTTCGCGGGCAAGTACGCGGAGGCGATCTTCACGGCCCATCAGCGACTTTCGGACGCGCAGTCCTTCTACGCCGATATCAAGTCCAAGGCCACCGAATTCGGCCGTACCGCCGACGAGGTGAAGATTCTGCCGGGGATCAGCCCGTTCATCGCCGACACCGAGGCCGCGGCACTGCGTTTGGAACGTGAGTTCAACGAGCTGACGGTGCCCGAATACGGGCTCAAGCAGCTGGAATCGATCACCGGCACCTCGCTGCGCAGCCTCGAGCTCGACGAGCTGGTGCCCGTGGAAGTGTTCGCGGGGGCGGGCGATGTCACCGACAACGCGCGCAGCAGATTGCAGGTGGTGGCGGGAATCGTCGAGCGGGAACGACCGACTTTGCGTGGGCTGCTGCACCGGCTGGCCGGCGCGCGCGGACACCGGGTGTTCGCGGGAACCCCCGAGCAAGTGGCCGACACCATCGAAGAGTGGTTCACCCAGGGCGCGGCGGACGGCTTCAACGTGATGCCGCCGTACTACCCCGGTGGGCTCGAGGTATTCGCCGAAACGGTGGTGCCGATCCTGCAGGAGCGCGGGCTGTTCCGCACCGAATACACCGGGACCACGTTGCGCGACCACTTCGGGCTCGCGCGCCCGGAAAGCAAGTTCGCCCGCAGTGCCGCACTAGCCGGATGACGGCGGGCTGTAGTAGTCGGCCCGGCACCCGCCGGTCGGTGGTGGCGCCGTGACTCAGCTGCGATCCATGGCGCTGGCGGTGTTCGTTCCGTCCGCCATCTACGGAATCGGTTCGGGCGCCGCGGCTCCCATGCTGCCGCTGCGCGCACTCGAACTCGGCGCGTCGGTCGGCACCGCGGGCGTGGTCGTCGCCATGATGGGCTTCGGGCTCATTCTCGGCGATCTGCCCGCGGGCTGGCTGGTGGCGCGCACGGGGGAGCGCAAGGCGATCGCGCTCGGTTCCTTCACCTGCGCGCTGGGCCTGCTCGTGGCCATCCTCGCGCCGAACATCGCCGTGTTCGCCCTCGGGCTGCTGATCAACGGCGCATCGGGGGCGGTGTGGGGGCTGGCCAGGCAGACCTACATCGTGGCCGTGGTGCCGAGTGCCGATCGGGGACGGGCCTTTTCGGCGCTGGCCGGGTGGATGCGGTTCGGGTTCTTCGCCGGGCCCTTCCTCGGCGCGGGCGCGGTGCACTGGCTCGGCCCGGTCGGCGGGCTGTGGATCCAGCTCGTCGCCATGCTCGTCGCGGGTGCGCTGGTGTTCGCCATGCCGGAGACCGATGGTTCACCGACGGTGGTGAGCGACAACACGATTCGCTCCGTGGTGGTCGAGCATCGCAGGCTGCTCAGCACGCTCGGACTCGGCGCCCTGCTGATGGGAGCGGCACGGGCGGCCCGGCAATCGCTGCTGCCGTTGTGGGCGGTGCACATCGGCGCCGACGCGGCGAGCACCAGCATCGTGTTCGGTATCGCGGGCGCGGTGGACGTGCTGATGTCGTATCCGGCCGGGATCTGGCTGGATCGTTACGGCCGCAAGGCGATCGGCGTTCCCGCGATGATCGCCTTCGCGGCGGGATATGCCGCGCTGCCGTTCGCGGGGTCGGTGGTCGGGCTGACCGCTGTCGCCGTGCTACTCGGCTTCGCCAACGGGTTGAGCAACGGCGTGATCATGACCGTCGGCGCCGATGTGGCGCCGCCCGGTCAGCGCGCGGAGTTCCTCGGTGCCTGGCGGCTCACCCACGACATCGGGATGTTCGCGGGCCCGATCGCGGTCGGCGCGATCAGCGCGGTGACGGTGCTGGGCGCGGCGGCGGGAGCGCTCGCGGTGGCGGGGCTCGGCGGAGCGGCCGCGATGTATCGCTGGTTCCCCGGACGCCCGGTCGTCGCGGTGGCGGTGCCGAGGAAGCCTGCCGCGAGTCCGAACGAAACCAGGGAATCGGTGGAGAGCAGTTGACGATGCCGCCGGCGGCATCAGGAAAGCCCAGGGCCAGGCGGCGTCGCGTCCGGTGAGGCCGAGGATGCGGTCGATCAGCGGGGCGGTGGCCGCGACAAGTACCTCGGGGCCGGTAGATACCCATCTCACGGCCCCGATCGGCGGTGTCGTCGTAGGTGTCGCGCAGCACGTCCCAGTGGGGCGTGCTGCCGCTCGCGCGAGCGAGGTCCCAGCCGTGGACGTCCGGGCGTCGGTAGTGCACCGAGGTGGCCACCGCGGCGCGGTGCTCGCGACGGCGGCCGGAAGCGTTCGGATTCGACCGCCCCTACAGTGGAAGTATGTCGTCATTCGATCGGCATCCGTCCACCGTCGCGGACTTCGACGATGCGCGTCGGCGGGATCGGTTGCGTGAAACCAGGCTGGGACACGGGTGGCGCGGTTGGCGCCGGACCAGGCTGGCGGTGCTGCGAATTCTCGGGGTGCTGCTGGTCGCGATGATCGTGTTCGGGCAGTACTGGGTGCACGATGTGGCTCCCGAACGCGATCGGCTGGCACAGACCACGCCGGAGTTGCTGCCCGCGAATCTGCCCGCGGACGCGCGGGATTGGGATACCGCGGTCGTCGATATGGTGGGGCTCGGGGGAGTCAACGCGGCACCGACCGCCAAGGCACTGCCCGCGCTCAGTCGCCTCGGGGTGGTGTGGGCGGTGCGCTACGACAACGCGGGTATCGACACCAAGGTGATCGCCGAGATGATCGTGCGGGCCGCGCGGTACGGCAATGTGCGCAATATCGTGCTGGTCGGTCACAGCATGGGCGGGATCATCGCACTCGAGGTGGCGCGCCATATCCACCTGGGCAGCGACCGGCGATTGGTGGCCGTCGTGCTGGACTGCACGCCGATGGATCTGGACGCGGTCCGCCCGGAGAGTCGCAGTCGCGGTGCCGATCTGGTGCGGTGGGTGGGCTGGTTGCCCGGGGCGAGGGAGAGCAGACTCCTGCGCTTCGTGGTCGAGATGTCGGCTCGGCGTGAACGTTTCGCGCAGCGGGACGGACTGTTCTTCGATATCGACTACCGCGCCATGGGTCAGGCGGCCTCAGAGGTATTGCGCGACAAGATCTTCTCTCGTGATGCCGCCAGCAACGGGTTGATCGAGGCGCAGTTCCTGGCGATCGTGGCCGGCGGCGGCACGGCGGATCTGCGGGCGCTCGGCAAACCGAATCCGGACAAGCGAAACCCGGCGATCGTGTTCATCCGGCCCCGCGAGGCGTCGCGCGATGACGTGGTGGACGTGGAGTATTCGCACAGGGTGCTGATCGAACAGTCCGGCGGCGTCAACGGCACCCTGTCGGTGGTGCGGCCGACTCGGACCGAACACGCGAATCCGATTCAGCGACCGGGTGAATACAACGAGGTCATCGAAACGCAGGTACTGCCGTTCGTGCGGCGCTACCAGGAAGCCAATCGCAACGACCCGCCCTGATCAGCGCACCCGGGTCCCGAGGATGGTGCGCACGCCCGCGATGAACAGCTGCAAGCCGAAGTCGAAGCGCGCGGTGGGGTCGGGAGTGTCGAGCAACGGTGTGTTGTCCTCGGGCAGCGCGCCGACGGAGTCCATCTGCATGCGCGACTGCTCGTCGACGGTCTGGCCGAGCACGTAGTAGAGCAGGGTGTAGGCCGTGAGATCGGCTTCCTCCCTGGTCATCCCGGCACGGATCACAATGCCCGCCAGGCGTTCACGTGCCTTGCTGGTGGTCAGGCGCGAGGCGTAGGTGGCCGAGACCAGTTCGGCGCCGTCGCGATAGGCGAGCAGGCAGTCGCGCAGTCGATGCGCCAGTTCGGTGAGCTGCGCGGGCCATTCGGCGGCTGCGATCGGCTCGTCCATCGGGGCGAGAATCCGGTCGGCCACCGCGCCGAGCAGGGTCTGCTTGTCCTTGACGTGCCAGTACAACGCCCCCGGCTGCACCTGCAGCGAGCCCGCGAGCCGGCGCATCGTCAGATCGGCGAGCCCGTACTGATCGAGAATCGCGACGGCGGCATCGACCACATCCGTCTTCCGCAGTTGCACGCGCGTCCTTCCGACGATTTTCCGACCCGAGTGTCGTGGTTCACTCGTAGCCGCTACCCTATCCTGAACACCGTTCAAGTTGCACGGCCACGCCGGGTGGACCACACCCACGGCACGTGCGCACACCCCCGTCGAAGGGACATCACGTCGTGACGCAGGCACCCGTCCAGACCGATATTCTGGCTATCGCCCGTGAGCAGGTGCTCGAGCGCGGCGAGGGCCTCACCGAGCAGCAGGCCGTCGAGGTGCTCCGCCTGGGTGACGAACACCTGGAAGCGCTGCTCGAGCTCGCCCACGACGTGCGGATGAAGTGGTGTGGCCCCGAGGTCGAGGTCGAGGGCATCATCAGCCTCAAGACCGGCGGCTGCCCCGAGGACTGCCACTTCTGCTCGCAGTCGGGCCTGTTCCAGTCGCCCGTGCGCGCGGCCTGGCTCGACATTCCCAGCCTGGTCGAGGCGGCCAAGCAGACCGCCAAGACCGGCGCCACCGAGTTCTGCATCGTCGCCGCGGTGCGTGGTCCCGACGAGCGCCTGATGGCGCAGGTCGCCGCCGGTGTGGAGGCCATCCGCAACGAGGTGGACATCCAGGTCGCGTGCTCGCTGGGCATGCTCAACCAGGAGCAGGTCGACCAGCTCGCCGCGATGGGCGTGCACCGCTACAACCACAATCTCGAGACCGCCAAGTCGCACTTCCCCAAGGTGGTCACCACCCACTCCTACGAGGAGCGCTTCGAAACCCTGCGGATGGTGCGCGAAGCGGGCATGGAGGTGTGCTGCGGCGGCATCCTCGGCATGGGCGAGACCATCGAGCAGCGCGCCGAGTTCGCCGCGCAGCTGGCGTCGCTGAACCCCGACGAGGTTCCGTTGAACTTCCTGAACCCGCGTCCCGGCACCCCGTTCGGTGACCTGGAGGTGCTGCCCGCCGCCGACGCGTTGCGCGCGATCGCCACGTTCCGGCTCGCGATGCCGCGCACCATCCTGCGTTTCGCCGGTGGTCGCGAGATCACCCTCGGCGACCTGGGCGCCAAGCAGGGCATGCTCGGCGGCATCAACGCCGTCATCGTCGGCAACTACCTCACCACCCTCGGCCGTCCCGCCGAGTCCGACCTCGATCTGCTCGGTGAGCTGAGCATGCCGATCAAGGCGCTCAACGAAACCCTGTAAAACGCTGTGTACGATCGAGTATCGACCCAGGTCGGCAGGGATGACGCGACCGTCGAGTCACACTTCACGGAGGCGGTAACCGCATTGGACGAGCGCTACAACCCGTTCACCGGCAAGCGGATCGTGGCCGGGATCGACGATGTCACGCCCGCGTCGGCGACGCTCGGTCTCGAACCACCGCGATTCTGCGAGCAGTGCGGACGCCGGATGATCGTGCAGATCAGCCCGGATGGCTGGTGGGCCAAGTGCTCACGGCACGGCGTCATCGAATCGGCACAGTTGGAACGCCGGTAGTGCTCGGCCGCGGGGAGCGCCCCGAGGTGTTGCGGCGCGAGATCGTCGGCGTCGGCATCGTCATGGCCGTGGTGCTGGTGGCGAGTGCGGCGGCCGGGGTGGTGTGGGGTCTGCTCGCACCGACCGAGCGGTTGCGGGTGACTCAGCCGGGGCGCGCCGCGGTGCTCACCGGCGAGAGTCTGCACCTGTTCGACGCGGTCGCGATGTTCCTGTGCTTCGGTGCGGTGGTCGCGGTGCTGAGTGCGGTCGGGGCGTGGCGGTTGCGGACCACGCGCGGGCCCGCGCTCGTGCTCGGCATGCTGCTCGCCTCGGGGCTGGGCGCTGTGCTGATGATGTGGATCGGGGAATGGGTTGCGGGCGTGCGTCATCCGCGTCCCGGCGATCCGGCGATCGGCCAGATCGTCGCGCTGCCGGCGGAAGTCGGGACCGATCTCGCACTGCTGATCCAGCCGTTCCTGGCCGCCCTGGTGTTGTTGTTCCTCGCCGCGCTGCACCCGGCCGTCGATCTCCATTCCGGCGCGGCCGGGCTGCTCGGCGACTTACGTCCGGCCGATTTCGGCGACGAGTCCGACGACTACCGCCTGCCCTACGGTGCCGAACAGTATCGGCCGAGCGGCGATTTCGATCCGAGTTCGCAACCACGCGGCTGAGCGGCCATCAAGCGATACCATTTTCGCATAACAGCAGGTAGATGCCTGGCTGTCGTGTGAGAGGAACGGTCGTGGGATTCATCGGTGGTGGTCCGGTTGTCGAGGAACTGGACGCGAAATTCTGGCGGCTCACCGAACCGCTCACCTACCAGGCCGCGGTCGAAACCTTCACGGTGCCTACCGGATTCCGCACCGACTTCGCCTCGGTGCCGCGCGCGCTGGTCTGGCTGATCCCGCGCTACGGTGCCTACACCAGAGCCGCGATCCTGCACGACTACCTGTGCCGCACAGGCGAAGTCGGCCCCGCCGACGCCGACGGGATATTCCGGCGCAGCCTGCGCGAGGCCGGGGTTTCGGTACCGCGACGCTGGATGATGTGGACGGCGGTCCGCCTCGGCAGCCGGCTTCGTGGGGCGCGTGCGGTCGATGTGCTCGGGTGGTCGCTGATCGCGGTGCCTTCCGTGGTCTTTCTCGTGATCCCGGTGCTGGTGGTCACCGCGGCGCTACTGGTGTTCTGGGTGGTCGAGCTCGGGTTCTGGGCAGTGGGGCGGATCACCCGCCACACTGCGGCGCCGCCGCCGCAACCGCAGATGAAGACCGCCTGATCGCGCATCTCACCCGGAATGGGGGAGGTGGCGGCGCCTTCGCGTGGTTAGCGTTCGGCGCATGTCCGAGCCGAGCACCGACACCGCGCCCCCGGCCCCGCCCGTCGAATGGTCGATTCCGCGCGGTCTGATCGTGCTGCTGTCGCTCGGTGCGGGAGTGGTCACCATCGGCGGCCTGAAGGCCTTCTCCGGCATCATCGGACCGGTCTTCCTCGCCCTCATGTTGACCATCGCGGTGCAACCGATCCAGAGTTGGGCGCGCCGCAAAGGCTGGCCTGCCTGGCTCGGCATGGCCGCGGCACTGGTGGCGGTGGTCGGGATTCTGTTCGGCATCGGTGGGGCGCTGGCGCTGTCGGCGGTGCAGCTGGCCTCGCTGCTGCCCGAATATGCCGACAAGCTCAACGAATTGCTCGACCATGGGCGCGCCTGGCTGTCGGATCTCGGGGTGAGCTCCGACCAGATCCACAAGGCGCTCAGCGGCATCGACGTGGGTAAGGCCGCGAGTGTCATCGAGGAGCTGGTCGGCGGGGTGCTCGGAGTCTTCTCGAATCTGTTCTTCGTCGTGGCGCTGCTGCTGTTCATGGCCGTCGACGGGATGACGATGGACCGCCGGCTGGCGATCGTGGCTCGCGAGCGGCCCGCGATCGCACAGGCACTGGACGATTTCGTCACCGGAACGCGCAAATACCTCATCGTGTCCACGGTGTTCGGTGCCATCGTGGCCGTGATCGACGGTGGGGCACTGTGGTTGATGGGGGTACCGCTGCCGATCCTGTGGGCGCTGCTGTCGTTCATCACCAACTACATCCCGAACGTCGGGTTCGTTATCGGCGTCATCCCGCCCGCGCTGCTGGCCCTACTCGACAGCGGTCCGGTGCTGATGATCTGGGTGATCGTGGTCTATTCGGTGATCAACTTCGTGATCCAGTCGATCATTCAGCCCAAGTTCGTCGGTGACGCCGTGGGCCTCGGAGTCACCATCACATTCCTGTCGCTGGTGTTCTGGGCGTGGGTGATCGGGGCGCTCGGCGCGCTGCTGGCGATTCCGCTGACGCTGCTGGTGAAGGCGCTGCTGTTCGACATCGACCCGACTACACGATGGGCGGATGTGCTGATCGGTGCGCCGATCGACCAGAAACCCGCGCCGCGCAAGGAATCCGGCAAGCCGACCGGGGCCCGGACAGCGGTGGACAAGGAATAGCGGGCGCCGCGGATCGGTTCACCGAAAACCAGTGGAACGCGGTCGGACCCGCTCCCTATCCTGGCAGCATCGTATTTCGGGGGAGGACCTTGACCATGAAGACCGCAGCCGGGCAATCCACTGAGCCGCCCGCCGAGCGACCCGATCTGGTCGCCTGGCGCCGCCGCCACGCCCTGCGCAGCTCGTCCGCTGCCACCGCGGTGCCCAGCGGGCGCGCTTACCGCCGCTCGCCGAAGCATCGCGATCGCCGCCACGATTCGTGACGCCGCCGGGGCTACTGTGATGCTGTCCGGGTCAGCACCACCAGCGGTAGCGGCTTGTCGACCTTGGCCTGATATTCGGCCAGCAAGGAGTTCTCCGCCAGTGCCCATGCCGCGAACTCGTCGTAGCGCTCGCCGGTGAGTACGTCGGCCGTCGCCGCGAACTTCTCGCCGCCCAGTTCGATCGTCACCCGTGGGTCGGCCTTGGCGTTGTGATACCAGGCCGGGTACCGATCCTCGATGAACGAGCTCACATACATCAGGTCATCGCGATACAGCGCGCCGAGCGGAACCACATGCGGCTTACCGCTTTTGGCGCCCGTCGTCGTCAGCAACAGCAGGGTGGCGCCCGCGTAGTCGCCCCCGACCCGACCCTGGTTCTCCCGGAACTCCGTGATGACCCCGTCGTTCCAGCCCGCCATCTCCTCCTCGGAGAACTCCTTGTTCCAGGGAGCATCCGGGTCGTCATAGGAAGTGGTCTGCTTCGCGTCCGTCGCGTCGTTGTCCATGCTCGCAGTGTGGCACCGGCCACCGACAACTTCCGTCCGTCGACCGGCTGTCACCCCTGCGTGGTCTGCACGGTGATCCGGTAGCCGAGGGTGAGTCCTTTGCCGATGTGCGCGGCTCCGCCCAGATGCAGCCATCGGTCGGTGCCGCCGCGTGGATCGGCCAGATAGGCCGCGCGGACGTAGTCGACACCGGCGGGAAACCCGCCGGCAGCCGAGGACACGGTGCTCATGACATACGCCTCGGCCCACACCTGGGGTTCGGGCTCGTTGCCCGGCAGGGGCGCGACGTGCGGGACGAACGCGCCGAACTCGTCGGCCGGTGCTCGATGGGACTGCAGGAATCGGCCCGTCATGGCGAGTCGCACGATGCCGCTGTAGACGGTGCAGACCGGGGTCAGCCGCAACGGCGGGGCGGGCTGGATATCGCACTGCAATTCGCTCATAGGTGCAGTGTGCACTTCGGTCACGTCGGGGGACGGAGGGCGGCGAACTCGTCGGTCACTCGCAGGCCGGAGTCGGTGAAGCGGTAGAGCGCCGCGGGACGGCCGCCTGCCCGGCCGGACGGGGCGGTGTCGCCGGTGGGGGTGATCACCTTGCGGCGGGTGAGGACTCGCTGGAGATTGGTGGTGTCCACGTCGTATCCGAGTGCGGCGCAATAGATTTCGCGCAGGGTCGACATGGTGAAAGTGTCGGGGGCCAGGGCGTAGGCGATGTTGGTGTAGGAGAGTTTGGCGGCCAGGCGGGTGCGGGCGTGGTCGACGACGGTGCGATGGTCGAAGGACATGTCGGGCAGATTCGAGACCGGGTGCCAGGTGGTGTCGGACGGGAGTTCGGGTTCGGTGGTGAGGGGGACCAGGCCGAGGTAGGCCGAGGCGATGCGGCGCGGGGCGGGGACGCGGTCGGGATTGCTGAACACCGACACCTGCTCGAGGTGGTGCAGGTCGCGCACGTCGACCTTCTCGGCGAGCTGGCGCCGGGCGGAGGTGTCGAGGTCCTCGTCGTCGCGCAGGCGGCCGCCGGGTAGTGACCACGTGCCTTTCTGTGGATCGAGCGCGCGTTCCCACAGCAGAACCGCCAACTCCGGGTGCTTGGCGCCTCTACCTGCGGAAATGCTCGACGGGAAGCGGCGAACCTGGAACACCGCGGTGAGCGATTCGTGGATGGTGTTACTATGGGGCACGTTTTCGATTGTAAGTCGAAAACCTGGTTTGGTGCGAATCGCGGCGGTGGAGCCGCTCGCACGATGAAGGGAGCCACCATGGCGACGACGACTGCACAGCGGACGCTGATGGATTCGGTCTTCGACGGACCCAGCGGTTACGCGGGTGTCGAAGCGACGCCGGAATGGGCGCAGGAGGTGCGCCGTCTGGCGCGCGAACGCAATGCGACCATCCTCGCGCACAACTACCAGCTGCCCGAGATCCAGGACGTGGCCGACCACGTCGGCGACTCGCTGGCCCTGTCGCGCATCGCGGCCGAGGCCGAAGAGGGCACCATCGTGTTCTGCGGCGTGCACTTCATGGCGGAGACGGCCAAGATCCTCAGCCCGGCCAAGACCGTGCTCATCCCGGACCAGCGCGCCGGCTGCTCGCTGGCCGACTCGATCTCCGCCGACGAACTGCGCGCCTGGAAAGCCGAGCACCCCGACGCGATGGTGGTGTCGTATGTGAACACCACCGCCGAGGTGAAGGCACTCACCGACATCTGCTGCACCTCCTCCAACGCTGTCGACGTGGTCGACTCGATCGACCCCGACCGCGAAGTGCTGTTCCTGCCGGACCAGTTCCTCGGCGCCCACGTCAAGCGGGAGACCAAGCGCGAGAACATGCACATCTGGGCGGGCGAGTGCCACGTGCACGCCGGCATCAACGGCGACGAGCTCACCGAGCAGGCCCGCACCCACCCCGATGCCGAGCTGTTCGTGCACCCGGAGTGCGGTTGCGCCACCTCGGCGCTGTACCTGGCCGGCGAGGGCGCGTTCCCGGCCGAGCGGGTGCACATCCTGTCGACCGGCGGGATGATCGACGCGGCGAAGGCGTCGCACTCCAATCAGGTGCTGGTGGCGACCGAGATCGGCATGCTGCACCAGCTGCGCAAGGCGGCGCCCGGGATCGACTTCCAGGCCGTCAACGATCGCGCGTCCTGCAAGTACATGAAGATGATCACCCCGGCGGCGCTGCTGCGCTGCCTGGTCGAGGGTGCCGACGAGGTGCACGTCGACCTGGCGATGGCCGAGGCCGGTCGCGCCTCGGTGCAGCGGATGATCGCCATCGGCAACTCCGGTGGTGGCGAGTGACCGGCACCGTGCGGCCGAGCCGGTAACGACCATGACGGTTCCTGTTTCGTGGGAGGCCGAGGTCGACCTGGTCGTCATCGGCGGCGGCGTCGCGGGGCTCACGGCCGCGCGCACGGCCTCGTTGCGTGGGCTGCGGGTGCTCATCCTGAGCAAGGGCGGTCCGACCGACACCTCGACCCAGTACGCGCAAGGCGGCATCGCGGTCGTCGCACCGCTCGGTGATTCGGTCGACTCGCACGTGCGCGACACGGTCGAAGCCGGCGCCGGGTTGTGCGAGGTCGACGCGGTGCGTTCGATCGTCGAGGGTGGACAGGCCGCGGTCGCGGCGCTGACCGACCTCGGCGCGGTGTTCGACCTCGGTCGGGACGGCCAGATCTCGCGCACCCGCGAGGGCGGGCACAGCACGCGTCGCATCATCCACGCCGGTGGGGACGCGACCGGGGCCGAGGTGCAGCGCGCGCTCAATGCGGCGGGATTGCCTGTGCTGTTCGGTGCCGCCGCGCTGCGCGTGGTGACCGGCGCCAAGGGCGTGCAGGGTGTGATCGCGGTGTCGGACAACGGGTTCGGCGTCGTGCACACACCCGCTGTGCTGCTGGCGACCGGCGGTCTGGGACAGCTCTACGCGCTGAGTACGAATCCGCCGGGGGCGACCGGTGACGGTGTGGCGCTGGCATTGTGGGCCGGGGCCGCCGTGGCCGATCTCGAATTCGTGCAGTTCCACCCGACGGTGCTCTACACGCCCGGCGGGGTGGGCAGGCGACCGCTGATCAGCGAAGCGGTGCGCGGCGAAGGCGCGATACTCGTCGACTCCCAGGGGAACTCGGTGACAGCCGGACATCCACGTGGTGATTTGGCTCCTCGTGATGTGGTGTCGCGGGCGATCGCCGAGCGGATGCGGGCGCTCGGAACCGACCATGTCTTCCTCGACGCCCGCGCCATCGAAGGGTTCGCCCAGCGATTCCCGACCATCACCGCCTCGTGCCTGGCGGCGAAGATCGACCCTGCGGCGCAACTGATTCCGGTCGCGCCTGCCGCGCACTACCAGTGCGGCGGTGTTCTCACCGACACACACGGGCGGACCGGTGTCGCCGGGCTCTACGCGGCGGGCGAGGTCGCCAGGACCGGGCTGCACGGTGCCAACCGGTTGGCCTCCAACAGCTTGCTCGAAGGGCTCGTGGTGGGTGAGCGGGCCGGTGCGGCGGCGGCCGAGCGGGTCGGGGTTCGCGCTCGGGTCGAGGAGATCTCCTCGTGGACAGTGGAATTCGCCGACCGATCGGTGGTGCAGCAGGCGATGACCGCGCATGCCTCCGTCGTGCGTGACGGCGACGGACTCGCGCGGGCACGCAGGCGGATCGACGGTGCGATGTCGGCAGTGTCGTCGCTCGACTCGGCTTCTGCTGATTCACCGGCAGCGGCACAGCAACTGCGTCGGATCGAGGACGCGGCGCTCACCTTGACCGCGCGTGCGCTGCTCGGTGCGGCGGCGGCGCGCACCGAGAGCCGAGGGTGCCACACGCGTGCGGAGTCGCCGGGCGCGGTCGAGGATCAGCGGCAC
>NZ_JBHWZY010000014.1:0-21120 GCF_042727815.1 Nocardia sp. NPDC060220 | reverse complement strand
GTCGCCGGGTGTGAGAGTCGCAGCAGGTCACGGTTCGACCAGCCCTCCCGCTGCCGGTACTTGACCACCTGGAATGCCAGGTCGTCGATCGGCTTGTCCAGGTACCAGTTCGCGACGGCACGCCGCAGACCACGACCCCAGCCACGGAACTGCTCGGCGTAGCCGGCGAACAGGAACAGGTGCGTACCGGTGCGCGCGACCAGCGGCAGCGCGGCGAAGGCGGCCCGGCGGCCCTCGACGTCACCGAGCGAGGCGGCGGCGGCCAGCGCGAACAGGGCCGGGTTCTGGCGCGGCGCGCGCCCGGAGGCGGAGATCTCGACGATCTCGCGAACCAGATCGGCGGTGTGCTCAGCGGCGTATTCGACGACGAATTCAGCGTTGTCCGCTGTCAAAGCCTTCGCATCGACATAGAAAGTTCCGGATTCCGTGCCGAGCGTGAGGAAGCGACGCACCCGCGCCTGCGGGGTGATCTCGAAAACGTAGCCGCCCGCGTTGTTCACGACCTGCCGGCGATCGGCGGGCACGGTCTGCGGCGTGGCGCGACGAGAAAAGCGCGACAAGATATTCATTGTTCCCCCTCCGATACGTGTACCGGCGTCGATGTTTCGGACCCGGGACCCGACCGGGGCATGTGGTGACGTGGTGAGCGGACGGACGTGTAGTTACGGCCGAAGAACGGAAATCACTTTCCGCCACGGGGTTCGAACCCGCTGGACCCAGAGGTCGTGCCAGATAACCGACCGAATCCGGTCCGTCCTGCTCGTTCACGTTGGACAGTTGCTCAGCGGACGTGTGTGTCCCGACCGGTACAGGTGCTCTACCAGCTGAGCTACCACCATCTTGCGATGGCGGGCAGGATTCGAACCTGCGACATCCCCAATCCGAGTGGTAACCGATCAGATCCGGTCCGCCTCGCAACTGCTGACATGAATTTACTGCGCACCAACGATCTTGCCCAGCGAATTAATCTCCGGGCATCGACGACCGCGGCGAAGTCGACGCGGCGGCGACCACGATTCCGTCGACAATTGTTCTGCCGCAGACGAGTTCGCCACTGCCCGCGAGCAATGCCGCGGCTTCCGCGACGCTGGGGGTGCCGACCGCCGCCGAGGCGTGGCCCGAACGGTGCCCTACGTCGACTTCGGCCAGTTGTTCGGCGGTGAACGCCACCACGGCCACACCGAGGGTCGCCGCGGCGGTCAGGACACCGGGTTCGGTCGCACGCCGATCCAGGGTCGCCAAACAGCTGATGGTGGTATCGCCGACTACCGCCCGCACCGCGCGGACGATCCGCCCCGCATCGGTGCCCGGCCGTATGCCGATGCCGACGGCCGGCGCCGGGCCCGAAGGCGTATCACCGGTTCCCGGTTGTCGCTCGCCGTCGGAAGTCGTCATCGTCGCCGTGTACCGCCGCACGCCATCAGTGGTCGAATCGTCGTGCGGCGGTGACGAATCGGGCGATCGCGTCGGGATTTCCCGCCGGATGGGTGTGCAGGTAGGAGGCGTGGACCTGGCGGACCACAGCGCCTTCGGCGACGGAACCCGGTGCGCGCCAACCCCAGGCGGGGTTCTCCGCGCCGGTGCGGACCAGGCGGGTGCGGTGGAATTCGTGGCCTCGCACCCGCGACCCCGCGCGCCACAGCGCCGAGTCGTGCAGCGCGACGGCGTCGCGGTAGCCGAGGGTCAGGCGCGGACCGAATTCGGCGTCGGCGTCGATCACACCTGCCATCCGATGGCCGTCGAGCGAACGGGTGAGGTAGAGCAGGCCCGCGCACTCGGCGTGGATCGGCAAGCCACTCGACGCACCGTCGGCCACTGCGGCGCGGAGACGCTCGTTGGCTGACAGCTGCCCCGCGTGCTCCTCCGGAAAACCACCGGGCAGGACCAATCCGGCTGTGCCGACAGGGAGTTCGTCGGTCAGCGGATCGAAAACCACTACCCGGGCACCGGCCGCGACCAGTAGTTCCCGGTGCTCGGCATAGCCGAATGTGAAGGCCGGACCGCCCGCCATCGCGATCAACGGATCTCTGCCCGAGACGACGCCGGGCCCCGCGGCCGAGGACGCGGATTCCGAGGCGGGATCGACCGAGGTCGGCTGCGGGCGGACCATCGCCGCGTCCGTCACGCGCGGGTCGTGCGCGCGGTCGCCGTCGGAACTTGTTCCGGCCGTGTCGTGTTCAGCGATGGAGGCCAGTTCGACGTGCGGATCCCACGCGGCGCCCAGCACCGACCCGCCTGCCAGGGCCACGATCGCGCGCAGGTCCACGTGTGCCGCGACGAGTTCGGTCATGGCGTCGACTGCGGCGGTGGCGGCGGAGCCGTGTTCGACGGCGGGGATGAGGCCGAGATGGCGGGAGGGGACTTCCAGTTCGGCCATGCGGGGCAGCGCGCCGAGAACGGGCAGACCGACACGATCGCAGGCCGCGCGCAAGACCTGTTCGTGGCGTTCGCTGCCGACGCGATTGAGGATCACACCGCCGAGGCGGACCGAGGAGTCGTAGGTGGCGAAGCCGTGCAGGAGCGCGGCGAGACTCTGGGAATGACCGCGGGCGTCGACCACCAGCACCACCGGTGCCCCGAGCAGCCCCGCCACCTGCGCGGTGGAACCCTCGGCGATCGCGTCGCCGCGGTTCTCGTCGATCCGGCCGTCGAACAGGCCCATCACGCCTTCGACGACGGCGATATCGCAGCCCTGCGCGCCGTGGCGATACAGCGGCACCACCCGATCCTCGCCCACCAGAACGGGATCCAGATTGCGCCCCGGCCGCCCGGCCGCGAGCCCGTGGTAGCCGGGGTCGATGTAGTCGGGTCCCACCTTGAACGGTGCCACCCGATGCCCGGCCCGTCGCAGCGCACCGATCAGCCCGGTGGCCAAGGTGGTCTTCCCGCTACCCGATGCCGGGGCCGCGATCACTACTGCGGGAGCACTCACCATTCGATACCGCGTTGGCCCTTGCGACCCGCGTCCATCGGGTGCTTGACCTTCGTCATCTCGGTGACCAGGTCGGCGGCCTCGATCAGGGCCGGGGGCGCGTCGCGACCGGTAATGACCACGTGCTGGTTGCCGGGGCGGTGGGTGAGGGTGTCGACGACCTCGTCGATGTCGACCCAGCCCCATTTGAGCGGGTAGGTGAACTCGTCGAGGACGTAGAAGCGGTGCTGTTCGGCGGCGAGACGGCGGGCGATCTCCTGCCAGCCGGACAGGGCGGCGGCCGCGTGGTCTTCCTCGGTGCCGTGCTTGCGGGTCCAGGACCAGCCCTCGCCCATCTTGTGCCACTCGACCGCGCCACCCGCGCCGGTCTCCTCGTGCAGGGTGCCGAGGGTCCGGAAGGCGGCTTCCTCGCCGACCTTCCATTTCGCGCTCTTCACGAACTGGAAGACCGCCACGTCGAAGCCCTGGTTCCAGGCCCGCAACGCCATCCCGAACGCCGCGGTGGACTTGCCCTTGCCCGGCCCGGTGTGCACGGCGAGCACCGGCTGATTGCGCCGCTGCCGAGTGGTCAGACCGTCTTCGGGGACGGTCTCCGGAACACCTTTGGGCACAGAAACTCCTCTTCTCGACGCACGCGAGGTGCGCGTTCTGCACGACCTCGCGGTCGATATCTGTCGCACGCCGGCGCGCTCGAATGCCGAAGCCCACTCCGCGACCCGTACCTCTCGGGCCGGCCGCGCGTGCCGGTTCGTCACCCTTTCTATCAGGGTGCGCCCGGCACACTCACAGGGCTCGACCCCTACGCCGGACGGGCTGGAACCTTTACGCCGCTCGAGCGGGCAGACCCGTGGCACGGACCACGTCGGCGACTGTCTCGCCGGTGAGTTCGGTCAAGCGCAGGTAGCGGGCGCGCAGGTCGCGAGCGAGTTCGGCGGCGAGGCCGAGCCGGATCATGCCGCGCTCGCAGTCGATGACCATGGCGGTGTGCCCTTGCGCGGCCAGCAGCTTGGCGGCGGTGCGCGCCCGTGGCAGCGGGTCGGTGCCGCCGGTAGCACGGCCGTCGGTGAGCAGGACCAGCATCGGGCGGCGGCGGGGGTCGCGGACGTGTTCGCGGGCGATCACCTCGCGCGCCTTCTGCAAGCCCGCGGCGAGTGGCGTTTTGCCGCCGGTACGCATCCCGGCCAGGCGGCGGACCGCGATGTCGACCGAGGAGGTGGGCGGCAGAACGAGTTCGGCCGTACTGCCGCGGACGCTGATCACGGCCACCTTGTCGCGGCGCTGATAGGCATCGCGCAGCAGCGTGACAATCGCGCCGGTGACGGCGGTGAGCCGGTCGCGCGCGGCCATCGAGCCGGACGCGTCGACCACGAAAACGACCAGATTGCCTTCTCTGCCTTCGCGATACGCGCCGCGCAGGTCCTCGGTTTCCAGGGCGAGTGGGCCGCTGATCCTGCCACGCTCGAATTGCTTCGGCGCGGCCGCGAAGACGGTGCCGAGCAGGTGCAGGCCGGTCGACGGGTCGGCGTCGGGGCGGACCGTGCGGCCGGCCCTGGTCCGGGCGCGCGAACGGCGCCCGGGGGCACCTTCGCCGATACCGGGGACCTCCCACCGCGGCGCGGGCTTGCCTGCCGAAGTCGGTGTGCCCGAGAGTTTTTCGGGTCCGGGTCGCGAACCGTTGCCCGCGTTGTCCTGGTTGGAGCTGTCCGAGCGGTCGCCGCCGGAACCGCCGCCGCCCGGTCCGCCACCGTCCGGTCCTCGATCGTCCGGGCCGCCGCCATCAGGGCCGCCGTCATCATCAGGACCATCATCGGGACCCAGGCCGTCCGGACCGCTTTCGCGACCGCTGCCTCGCGACCGCTCGTCCTCGCGGCCACCGGGGTCGACATCATCCGGGTGCGCGCTGTCATCGCCATCGGCGTCGAGCTCGTCCCGGTGGCCGTTCCCCTCGGCACCCGGTCCACGCGAACCGTCGAATTCCTCATCCCCCGAAGCCTTGTCGACCTCGGCGGCCGCGGCGTCCATCGCGTCGTCGAGCTGCTGCTCGCTGATCCCGGGCTCGTCGAACGGATCCCGCCGACGACGGTGCGGCAGTGCGAGTTCCGCCGCGATCCGCACATCGTCCTCGGTGACCCGATCCCGTCCACGCCACGCGGCATGCGCGGTCGCGGTCCGGGCGACGACGAGGTCGGCACGCATCCCGTCGACATCGAACGACGCGCACAGCGCCGCGATCCGGCGCAGCTCCGCATTGTCCAGCGCGACCTCGGGCAACCGGTCGCGTGCGGTCAGAATGCGTTCGGCCACCACCTGATCGGCGTCGACATAGCGGGCGGCGAACGCGGCCGGGTCGGCCTCGTAGTCGAGGCGACGGCGCACCACCGCCATCCGCACGTCGACCTCGCGCGAGGCCGCCACATCGACAGTGAGCCCGAACCGGTCGAGCAGCTGCGGGCGCAACTCGCCCTCTTCGGGGTTCATCGTGCCGACCAGCACGAACCGCGCCGGATGCGAGTGCGAGACACCGTCGCGCTCGACGTGCACGCGTCCCATCGCCGCCGCGTCGAGCAGCACGTCCACCAGGTGGTCGTGCAGCAGGTTCACTTCGTCCACGTAGAGCACGCCGTGGTGGGCAGCGGCGAGCAGCCCGGGCCGGAACGCCTGCTCCCCGTCGCGCAGCACCCGCTCGAGATCGAGTGAACCGACGACCCGGTCCTCGGTGGCGCCGACCGGCAACTCCACCAGCCGGGCGGGCCGGGCCCCGGTCTCGTCGACCACGGGCGGCAGCAGCTGCGCGAGCGCGCGGACCACGGTCGACTTTGCCGTGCCCTTCTCACCCCGCACCAGCACCCCGCCGATCCCGGGGTGCACGGCCGACAAGATCAACGCCAGCTGCAACCGCTCCTGCCCCACCACAGCGGAGAACGGGAATCCCGCCTCACCCGCCGCACGTGCGGCGGTGTGCGGACCAGCGGCGACATCAGCAAAACCAGGCACGCCCCAACTCTATGCGCGCGCCGTTGCGGGCCCTCCCCCGGGCATCGACGGGCGGTGTACCGCCTCAGCCGCGCCGCATCGGCACGTGCATGATCCCGTCGTCGTCGTATTCGGGCCCGTCGACGGCGAAACCGAACTTCGCGTACATGCCGACCAGGTGCGACTGGGCATCCAGTCGCACAGTGGCCGAGCCGGTTTCGGCCAGTGCGGCCTGCATCAGCCGGGTGGTGTACCCGTGTTTGCGAGCGGACTGCGCGACGCAGACCCGGCCGATGCGATAGCTGGTGACCCCGTTATCGGACTCGTCGAGCAGGCGCAACGTGGCGAGCACGGAACCGTCGTCGAGCCACAGGTGCCGCGTCGTCGCCAGCAGGTCGCGCCCGTCCAGCTCGGGATAGGCGCATTCCTGCTCGACGACGAACACCTCGACGCGCAGGCACAACAACCGGTACAGGGTGGCGGCGTCGAGATCCGCCGCCCACGCCCGTCTCAGTTCGGCGCTCACACCTGGGCGTAGCTCGAGACCTGCTCGTTCGCAGGCGCGGTGTTGCCGTCCAGCTTCAGCGACTTGCTGGTCCAGTCCCACACTTCCTGGAACAGGGCCTGGTTCTCCGACAGCTTCTGGCCGAGGGAGGGGATCATCTGCTGCAGCTGCGGCGTCCAGCCGGTGTACTGCTCCGGGAAGCACCGCTGCATCACGTCGAGCATGGCGGTGACGCAGGTCGACGCACCCGGCGACGCACCGAGCAGACCGGCGATGGAGCCGTCCTGCGCGGAGATGACCGCGGTGCCGAACTCGAGCACGCCACCCACACCCTTGCGGCGGATGACCTGCACGCGCTGACCGGCGGTGATGAGCTCCCAGTCGCGGCCCTGCGCGCGCGGCAGGAACTCCCCGAGTACGCCCACCTTGCCGTTCTGCGACTTGAGCAGCTCTTCGACCAGGTACTTGGTCAGGCCGAGCTCGGTGAGGCCGACGCCGACGAGCGAGCCGATGTTGTTCGGCTTGATCGACTTGAACAGGTCGGCGTTGGAGCCGTCCTTGAGGAACTTGGGGGTCCAGCCGGCATAGGGGCCGAACAGCAGGCCCTTCTGTCCGTTGATGACGCGGGTGTCGAGGTGCGGCACCGACATGGGCGGCGCGCCGACGGCGGCCTTGCCGTAGACCTTGGCCTCGTGCGCGGCGATCAGCTCCGGGTTGGTGGAGCGCAGGAACTGGCCGCTGATCGGGAAGCCGCCGAAGCCCTTGGCTTCGGCGATGCCTGCCTTCTGCAGCAGCGGCAGCGCGCCGCCACCGGCGCCGACGAACACGAACTTCGCGTTGATGGTGCGCGACTGGTAGGTGCGCAGGTTGCGGACGGTGACGTTCCACGACCCGTCGGACTGCTTGTCGAGGTTGCGGACCTCGGTGCCGAAGGCGATCTCGCCGCCGGAGTAGCCGATGTAGGCGAGCAGCTGCTTGGTGAGCGCGCCGAAGTCGATATCGGTGCCGCCGTCGGACCAGTTCAGCGCGATCGGGTCGCTGAAGTCACGGCCCTTGGCCATCAGCGGCAGGCGCGCGGCGAACTCGTCGGGGGTGTCGATGTACTCCATGCCACGGAACAGCGGGTGCGGCGACAGTGCCTCGTAGCGCTTGCGCAGGTAGTCGACGTTGTCGGCGCCGTGCACGAAGCTGACGTGCGGGATGGGGTTGATGAAGCCCGCGGGGTCGTCCAGCACGCCTGCGTCGACAGCGGAGGCCCAGAACTGGCGCGAGACCTGGAAGCGCTCGTTGATGTCGACGGCCTTGCTCACGTCGACCGAGCCGTCGGCGTTCTGCGGGCTGTAGTTGAGCTCACACAGCGCCGAGTGGCCGGTGCCCGCGTTGTTCCACGGGTCGCTGCTCTCCGCGGCGGCGGCGTCGAGCCGCTCGAACACCGAGATCGTCCAATCCGGCTGCAGCTGCCGCAGCAGCGCGCCCAGCGTGGCACTCATGATGCCAGCGCCGATGAGAACTACATCGGTCTTTTCACTCTTCGCAGCGTTCGGCACGGGTAGATCGACTTCCTTGTCCTTCTCAGCTACCCACCGGCAGGTGAGTTCGCTTGGCGCGGGCGCTTTGGCGGTGTTCATGCGACTCGCGGTGAATCGCCGGGAGGTAGGTTACCCGTCGTTCACCTGATGCCAATTGTGCACCTCAGCTGAGCACAGTTCTGCAACGGACCTCCCGAATGTGATGAAAAGCAAGCCTGCACGTCACCATGACCGCGCGATAGATTGAGCAGTGTGACGAAAGAAACCCTCGCTGATCGAACCGACGAGCAGTGGCAACCCGATGTTCTCGGCACCGCCTATCAACAGCGGACCCTCCCGCTCGGTATCGACCCCGACGGTGAGGGCGAGGTGGTGGCCACGCTCGTGCGCTATCTGCCCGATGCCACGGCGCCGGCGATCGAGCCGACCGTGCTCTACGTGCACGGGTTCACCGACTACTTCTTCCAGGAGCACCTGGCCGAGCATTTCGCGGCGCGCGGGCACCGGTTCTACGCGCTCGACCTGCGTAAATGCGGGAG
Source organism: Nocardia sp. NPDC060220 (assembly GCF_042727815.1). Taxonomy (NCBI): domain Bacteria; kingdom Bacillati; phylum Actinomycetota; class Actinomycetes; order Mycobacteriales; family Nocardiaceae; genus Nocardia; species Nocardia sp. NPDC060220. The sequence goes on along the minus strand of NZ_JBHWZY010000014.1, from coordinate 12,642 downwards.
GTCGCGGCGAGAAGGACAGAGCGCGCACTACGTGAGCGACCTGGCGCTCTACGACGACGAGCTGACCGAGGCGCTGCGGATCGCGCGCGAGGAGACCGGCAACGATGTGCTGATCGTCGCGCATTCGACCGGTGGCCTGATCGTGCCGCTGTGGCTGGACCGGCTCGAGGCGGCCGGTGGCAGCGCGGCGGCGGGTGTGGCCGGGGTCGTCCTCAACAGTCCCTGGTTCGACCTCCAGGGACCGTCCTTCTACCGCACCGTCGGCACCCCCGTGATCAACGCGGTGGGCCGGTTCCGCGCCTTCGCCCAGTTGCCCGGCGGCGTCAGCACCGCCTACGGCGACAGCCTGCACACCAGCCGCTCGGGTGAGTGGGATTACAACTTGGACTGGAAGCCGCTCAGTGGTGAACCGGTGCGGCTGGGCTGGCTGCGCGCCATCCGCCGGGGACACGCGCGCCTGCACCAGGGCCTGACCATCGGCGTGCCGGCGCTGATCCTGCGTTCGCGGCTCACCAAGTTCGCCCGTGAGCACTCCCCCGCCGTCGACGTGGCCGATGCCGTGCTCGATGTGAAGCAGATCCAGCGCTGGGCGGGTTGTCTGGGCGAGCGCACCTCGATCGTCCCGATCGACGGCGCCCGCCACGACGTGTTCCTGTCCTCGGAAGCCGTGCGCGCCAACGCGTTCCAGGAAACCGACAACTGGCTCGACTGGTTGGCGGCCTACCGCAAGTCCTGATCCGGACACACCGCTCACCAGGCTCTGGCGCGATCAGCGATCCGCGTCAGTGCCTGGTGAGCTCGGCCGCATCTACCAGAGGCTGGTGCGCAAGACGATCTCGGTGGCGAATTCGTGGCCCGCCTCGGTGGCGATGTTGTCGACTTCCAGTGGGACGACCCGGAATTCGCCGTAGACATAGCGGCCGGAGGCGTCGGCGGTGGCGCGGGGCAGGCCCTTGGTGACCAGCATCGTGACGGGCAGTTCCAGCGGCGGACAGGTCGCGTCGGGGACTCGGCCGTCGGCGTCGGGAACCGCCGGGTGCCCGTGGTCGGCGACGACCAGACTCATGAACCGGCCGAACCGGCCCGCGCACACCCGCCACGCCAGCTCCGCGCCCGACCCACGCCCCGCGACGTTGACGTAGGGCAGTTCGAGTTCGTCGAGAATCGCGCGCACACCCGCCGGATCGAGCCCCTCGACAGACTCCACGACGATGGTCTGTAAGTCGGATTCGTGCAGCCGCGTGCACACCTTGTCGAACACGTCGGCAGGGTCGTCCGCATCGGGAAGCAGCAGCACATTGTGCCGCGAAGATGGTCCGTCGACCCGCACCGTCCAGGCCTGGTCACCGACCGTGATCTGCCGAGATTTCATGCCGGGTTACGGTACACGTCCAGCCTGAACAACGCGGCCTGTTCCGCCGCGGCCCGCCGATCCACACACCCCCGTGTACTGGGCTTTCACTGTCCACAACACCCGAATTGCCGAACCTGTCACAACGCCGCGCCCCGGGCTGTGAGGCGAGACGAGCCGCACACCGCCGCGTCCACAGCGCGCCGGGTCACTGGGACGTTCGGATGACCGGGATGCCGGCCGGGGCGCCGCCGCGGATCAGCTGGTCCAGCGCCACGAGGTCGACGTGTTTCTCGATGAGGTCGGCGAGGAGGTCGAGTTGCGCGGATCGGACGGCCGCGACCGAGGTGCCGGGCGCGACGGTGAAGCCGGTGCGTCCGGCGCGGGCGGCCACCTCGGTGAGCCAGGTGCGGCGGAACTCGTCGGACTCGAGGAGCCCGTGGACATGAGTGCCCCAGATCGCTTCTCGCACACTGCCTTCCGGGTCGCCGTCGAGGGTCAGCCAGGCGGGGTCGGCGGTGCGGGTGACGCGGCCGTGATGGATCTCGTAGCCGTGCAGGGGGTCCGTGCCCGCGATGCCCGACACCTGCCGGGCGATCTTGGGGTCCGCGAATTCGATATCGAGGTCGAGGAGACCGAGGCCGTCCACCACGCAGGGCCGCGCAGACCCCGATTCGGGGACGTCGGCCTGACCCGCTGCCGCTGTGTGCTCGACGCCGTCGACGATGCGGGTGCCGAGCATCTGGTAGCCGCCACAGATGCCGAGGACGGGACGGCCTGCGACGGCGCGAGCACGAAGAGCATCGGCGATTCCGTTGGCGCGCAACCAGTTCAGGTCGGAGATGGTCGCCTTGCTGCCGGGAACGATCACAAGGTCGGCGGTGGCCAGCTGATGGGGGCTGTCGGCCCAGCGGACCGAGACGCCGGGTTCGCAAGCGAGAGCCTCGATGTCGGTGGAGTTGGAGATTCGCGGGAGGCGGATGGCGGCCACGGTGAGCCAGTCGGTGCCGTGCGGCGGGCCGGGGCGGCCCACGGGGGCGCCGGAGAGGGTGCCGAGGGAATCTTCGGCATCGAGCCAGAGCTCTTCGGCGAAGGGAAGAACGCCGAGGGTGGGGCGGCCGGTCAGCGCGACCAGCTGGTCGAGGCCGGGTTGCAGCAGGGACACGTCACCGCGGAATTTGTTGATGAGGAAGCCCGCGATGAGCTGCTGATCTTCGGGTTCCAGCACGGCGACGGTGCCGAACAGGTGGGCGAGAACGCCGCCGCGGTCGATGTCGCCCACCACCAGGACCGGAATATCGGCGGCGCGGGCCAAACCCATGTTCGCGAGATCGGTTGCCCTGAGATTGATTTCGGCCGGTGAGCCCGCCCCCTCACAGATCACTACGTCGAATTCGTCACGTAACGAGGCCAATTCGGCCGCGACGACCTCGCGCAGTTCCTGCCGACGAGTGAAATAGTCACGCGCGCCGACAGTTCCGACAGCGGCGCCGCGAACCACCAGCTGCGAGCGGCGATCGCTACCGGGCTTCAACAGCACCGGGTTGAACCGCACGCTCGGCTCCAGCCCGCAGGCTCGTGCTTGCAGCGCCTGGGCACGCCCGATCTCCCCGCCGTCGAGGGTGACGACCGAGTTGTTCGACATGTTCTGCGCCTTGAACGGCGCCACCCGCACCCCGCGCCGCGCCAGCATCCGGCAGATACCCGCCACCACGACACTCTTCCCGGCGTCGGAGGTGGTACCCGCGATCAACAGCGCGCCGCGCAGGGGCGCGCTCACGGCAGCGTGAGAATTTCCGCGCCCGTGTCGGTGACGACCCAAAGGCGCGAGCCTCGACCTGCGCCGATTCACGGCAAGGTCAGAACTTCCGCACCCGTGTCGGTGACGACCAGTGTGTGCTCGAACTGCGCGGTCCACTTGCGGTCCTGGGTGACCACGGTCCAGCCGTCGTCCCAGATGTCGTAGTCGATGCCGCCGAGGTTGATCATCGGCTCGATCGTGAAGGTCATGCCGGGCTCGATCACCGACTCGATGTTGGGCTGGTCGTAGTGCAGCACCACCAGTCCGCTGTGGAAGGTGGGGCCGACGCCGTGGCCGGTGAAGTCGCGCACCACGCCGTAGCCGAAGCGGTTGGCGTAGGCCTCGATGACACGCCCGACCACGTTCAGGGCGCGACCCGGCTTGACCGCCTTGATGGCCCGGTTGGTGGCCTCTTCGGTGCGCTCGACGAGCAGACGCACCTCCTCGTCGACATCGCCGGCCAGGAAGGTCTTGTTGGTGTCGCCGTGCACGCCGTGGATGAAGGCGGTGACGTCGATATTGACGATGTCACCGTCTTCGACCACCGTCGAGTCGGGGATGCCGTGGCAGATGACCTCGTTGAGCGAGGTGCAGCAGGATTTGGGAAAACCCTTGTAGCCCAGCGTCGACGGGTAGGCGCCGTGGTCGCACATGTACTCGTGGGCGATCCGGTCGAGCTCGTCGGTGGTAACGCCGGGAACCACGGCCTTACCCGCCTCTTCGAGGGCCCGCGCCGCGATCTTGCCGGCGATTCGCATCTTCTCGATGGTCTCGGCGGTCTGTACCCAGGGCTCGTTGCCCTCGTTCGCGGTCTTCTTCCACACGTATTCGGGCCGCTCGATGGAGCGGGGAACTTCCCGGATCGGCGACTGGGTACCGGGAACTAGTGGCTGACGGGTGCGCACGGACATGAGAGCAGTGTATCTATGCGCGCTCGTCGCCGTCGGTCCCAGCCCGTCGGACCACCGGCTCCAAACGGACGATGATGCCTTTCGAGGTCGGCGTGTTGCTGATGTCGGCGACGCTGTCGAGCGGAACCAGCACGTTGGTCTCCGGGTAGTACGCGGCGGCCGACCCACGGCTGGCCGGGTACCCGACGGCGACGAACTTCTCCGCGCGCCGCTCGGTGCCGTCGTGCCAGATGCTGACGATGTCGACCAGCTCCCCGTCGGCGATCCCCCGCTCGGCCAGGTCGTCGGGGTTGACCATCACCACCCGGCGGGCGTGGTGGATGCCGCGGTAGCGGTCGTTGCTCGCGTAGGGAATGGTATTCCACTGATCGTGGGACCGCAGTGATTGCAGCACAAGGTATCCCGGCGGCGCGTCGATCATGTCGAAGTCGTTGCGGGTGAACTCGGCCTTCCCGCTCGCGGTGCGGTAGATGCCCTGGTTGACCGGATTGACCAGCAGCATCCCGCCCGGCGCGGTGACCCGCTCGTTGAAGTTGTCGAAGCCGGGCACCACCCGGGAGATACGGTCGCGCACGGTGCTGTAGTCGGCGACGAATTCCTCCCACGGAATCGTGGACTCCGCGCCCAGCGTGCTGCGCGCCAGCCGGGAGATGATCGCGATCTCGCTCAGCAGGTCGGGTGAGGCCGGGTCGAGGCGCCCCCGCGACGTGCGGACCTGGCTCATCGAATCCTCGACCGTGTAGAACTGCTCGCCGGTGGCCTGGATGTCGCGATCGCTGCGACCCAGTGTGGGCAGGATCAGTGCCGTCTCGCCGCAGACCGTGTGGGAGCGGTTGAGTTTGGTGGAGATCTGCACGGTCAGCGAACACTGCCGCAGGGCCGCTTCGGTGACCTCGCTGTCGGGCGTGGCCCGCACGAAATTGCCTGCGACACCGACGAATACGTTCGCCTTGCCGTCGCGCATGGCACGGATGGCACCGACCGCGTCCAGCCCGTGGGCCGCGGGCGGGGTGAAACCGAACTCCGTGCCGAGCGCGTCCAGGAACGACTGCGGCATCCGCTCCCAGATGCCCATGGTGCGGTCGCCCTGGACATTGCTGTGCCCGCGCACCGGACACACCCCGGCGCCGGGTCGGCCGAGGTTGCCGCGCAGCAGCAGGAAGTCGACGATCTCGCGGATCGTGGGCACGCCGTGCTTGTGCTGGGTCAAACCCATCGCCCAGCACACGATGACCTTCTTGCTGGCCAGCACCTGCTGGTGCACGGCCTCGATCTCCGCGCGCGTGAGCCCGGTGGCGGTGAGCGCGTGCTCCCAGCTCACCGTCCTGGCGTGCTCGGCGAAGGCGTCGAAACCGCTGGTGTGCGCGGCGATGAACGCGTGGTCGAGCACCGTGCCCGGCGCCGCATCCTCGGCGTCGAGGAGCAGTTTGTTCAGCATCTGGAACAGGGCCAGGTCGCCGCCGGGGCGGATCTTGAGGAAGATATCGGCGATCTCGGTGCCGCGCCCGAGCACCCCGCGCGCCTTCTGCGGGTTCTTGAACCGGATCAGCCCGGCCTCGGGCAGCGGGTTCACCGCCACGATCTTGCCGCCGTTGCGTTTGGTCTCCTCGAGCGCCGACAGCATGCGCGGATGGTTCGTGCCGGGGTTCTGGCCGACGACGAAGACCAGGTCGGCTTCGTAGATGTCGTCGAGGGACACGCTGCCCTTGCCGACACCGATGGTCTGCGCCAACGCGGAACCGCTCGACTCGTGGCACAGGTTCGAGCAGTCGGGCAGGTTGTTGGTGCCATAGGCGCGGGCGAACAGTTGCAGCAGGAACGCGGCCTCGTTGTTGAGCCGCCCCGAGGTGTAGAATAGGGCCTCGTCGGGGCTGTCGAGCCCACGCAGTTCGCCGGCCAGCACGCCGAACGCATCGTCCCAGCCGATGGGCTCGTAGTGCGTGGCGCCGGGCCGCTTCACCATCGGCTCGGTGAGCCTGCCCTGCTGGTTGAGCCAGTAGTCCGACATGGTGTCGAGCTCGGCGACCGGATGCTCGGCGAAGAACTGCCGGGTGACGCGGCGGGTGGTGGCCTCGTCGTTGATGTGCTTGGCGCCGTTTTCGCAGTACTCGTTGAGGTGGCGGCGCGTGGGCTCGGGCCACGCGCAGCCGGGACAGTCGAAGCCCTTGGTCTGATTGATGTTGAGCAAGGTGAGCGCGGTGCGGGCCGGGGAGTTCTGCGAGAGCGAGTACTCGATCGCGTGCGCCACCGCGGGAACGCCGACCGCCCAGGTCTTGGGCGGGGTCACGCTCAGATCATCTTCTGGGTCCTCGATCGAGGTCATGTGTCAGCTTCTCTTCAGTTCTGCGGCACCGCGCGGTCGGCATATCTGACAAAAGGCTTCTCACATTGTCCACCCTTGTCAAAGCGGAAAGCCCGATCACCTGATAGATGCCGGTTATCGGGCTTTCCGCCGCGCGCGTGACTCAGTCCTGGGCCGGCTCGAAGACGCTGCTGCCGTAGACGTCCTCGGCGGTGAGCGTGATGAGGTCGGACTTGCCCAGTGGCCGGTCGAGCGCGACCAGCCTGCGGGCCTGCCGCAGCCTGCAGCGTTCGATCGCGTTCCGCACGCTGCGCGCGTTGGAGAACCTGGGCTGCTCCATGCGCAGCGTGAGGTACTCGGCGAATGCCTTGTGCGCGTCGTCGTCGAAGGCGAATCCTTCCGACTCCACCATCAGTCCCGCGATCTGGGTCAGTTCCGCATGGTCGTAGTCGGCGAACGTGAGATGGTGCGGCACCCGGGAACTCAGGCCCGGATTGGCGGCGAAGAAGGTCGCCATCCGGTCGGGGTAGCCGGCGAAGATCACCACCAGATCACCGCGCTCGTTCTCCATCTCGGTGAGCAGGATCTCGATCACCTCCTGCCCGTAGTCCCGCTCGTTCTCCGGCCGGAACAGGTAGTAGGCCTCGTCGATGAACAGCACTCCCCCGGCCGCGCGGGCGATCGCCTCCTTGGTCTTGGGCGCGGTGTGGCCGATGAACTGGCCGACCAGATCGTCGCGGGTGACGGTGTGCACGCGCGGGGCCCTGATGTAGTCGAGCGCGTGCAGGATGGCCGCCATCCGCAGCGCGACCGTGGTCTTGCCGGTGCCGGGACCGCCGGTGAAGCTCATGTGCAACGTGGGCCGCGTGGTGGTGAGCCCGAACCGGCGCCGCGCCCGGTCGACCTGGAGCAGCGAGGCGATCTCACGGACCCGGCGCTTGACCGAGGCCAAGCCGACCAGCTCGGCGTCGAGCGCGGCCAGGGTGTCGCTCACCCTGGCCGCGGCCTCGTCTGCCGAGAGATCGAGCACCTCGTCGTCGCCCAGAATCGCGGGCTCGGGCGTCTGCTCCTCGACTGCCGTGGTCTGCGCCGCGCCGCCTGCCGACGGTCGGTGGAACCCGAATCCCTTTGGTGTATCCATCAGTTCACTCGCCCGCGTACCGATCGCCGGTCGGACGGGCGGTGGCGTAGGACTTCACCGAGTACCGCTGGGTGCGGTCGGGACCCTCGACGCGTTCGAGCAGGAAGCCGGGCTCGTGCGCCGGTCGCTGGACGAGGAACGACATCGCGGTGGACTGCCTGCCCAGGGACGCGTCGTAGGCCAGCAGCCGGATGTAGTGCTGCGGGAAGGTGGCCCGGCAATCGGCGAGCTGGGCGAGCACACCGTCGGGTTCGGCCAGGTCGAACATCGGCAGCCCCCACATCTCCCAGTAGACGTTGCGTGGGTGCGGGTCGTCGGTGTACTCCAGCGAGACCGGCCAGCCGTGATCGAGGGCGAACTTCACCTGCGCCGCGATCTCGTCGTCGGTGAGGTCGGGCAGGTAGGAGAAGGTTCCGTAGCGCAGTTTCATCGGGTGCTCCTGGTCAGATCGAGGGCACCGGAGTCGCCACCACATCGGGGGCGTCGGTGCTGGTGTAGTCGAAGGTGATGTCGCCCCAGGTGTCCAGAGCGGCCTGCAGCGGGGTGCAGTGCTTGGCGGCCCTGCGCAGCACGTCGGGTCCTTCGATCAGCAGATCGCGACCTTCGTTGCGCGCCTTGACCATTGCCTCGAGCGCCACCCGGTTGGCCTCGGCGCCCGCGGCGATGCCGTACGGGTGCCCGATGGTGCCGCCGCCGAACTGCAGGATCACGTCGTCGCCGAAAAGGTCGAGGAGCTGGTGCATCTGGCCCGCGTGGATGCCGCCGGAGGCCACCGGCATCACGCCGGGCATCGAGATCCAGTCCTGATCGAAGAAGATGCCGTTGCCGAGATTGCGGGGAACGTTGTTGTCGCGCAACGTGTCGTAGAAGCCACGGGTGGTGGCCGGGTCGCCCTCGAGCTTGCCGACGACGGTGCCCGCGTGCACGTGGTCGACACCCATGAGCCGCGACCACTTCCCGATCACCCGGAAGCTCACGCCGTGCGTCTTCTGCCGCGTGTAGGTGGAGTGCCCGGCCCGGTGCAGATGCAGCAGCAGGCCGTTCTCGCGGGCCCAGTGCGCCATCGACTGGATGGCGGTGTAGCCGATGGTGAGGTCGATCATCACCACCACGCTGCCGAGTTCCTTGGCGAGGTTCGCCCGCCGGTACATCTCCTCCATCGTGCCCGCGGTGACATTGAGGTAATGGCCCTTGATCTCGCCGGTTTCGGCCATCGCCCGGTTCACCCCCTCCATCGCGTAGAGGAAGCGGTCACGCCAGCGCATGAAGGGCTGGGAGTTGATGTTCTCGTCGTCCTTGGTGAAGTCGAGGCCGCCGCGACAGGCCTCGTAGACCACGCGCCCGTAGTTGCGGGCCGACAGGCCCAGCTTGGGCTTGATGGTGGCGCCGAGCAGCGGGCGGCCGTACTTGTTGAGCATCTCCCGTTCCATGACGATGCCGTGGGCGGGGCCCTGGAAGGTCTTGGTGTAGGCGACGGGGATGCGCATGTCCTCCAGGCGCAGCGCCTTGAGCGGCTTGAAACCGAAGACGTTGCCGATGATCGAGGAGGTCAGGTTCGCGATGGAGCCTTCCTCGAAGAGGTCGATGTCGTAGGCGATGTAGGCGAAGTACTCACCTGGCCTGCCCGGAACCTCGTCGACCTGGTACGCCTTGGCCTGGTAGTGGCTGTTGGCGGTGAGCCGGTCGGTCCACACGACAGTCCAGGTGGCGGTGGACGATTCGCCCGCGACGGCGGCCGCGGCCTCGATCGGGTCGACGCCGTCCTGGGGGGTGACCCGGAACACGGCGAGCACGTCGGTGTCCTTGGGGATGTAATCGGGGTTCCAGTAACCCATTCCGGCATAACTCTGTACACCTGGATCCCAACGCTCTTTGGTCGCCGCGCCGTCGTTGTCGATCGTCGTCATCGCCGTTCCTTTCGGGTCACGCCTATGAAGCACTTTCAGTGTGTGGGCGCGACTGTTCAGCGACAATGGAATGTTTCCTATGCACTGTTAAGACATAATTGAACGATGTTCGCCAGCCCCGACCTGCCCGCGGCCGCTACCTGGGGTCGGCTGCGCACCTTTCTCGCCGTGTACGACACCGGGAGTGTGCGTGCCGCCGCGCAGACGTTGCATGTGACGCCGCCGGCGGTGTCGGCCGCGCTCGCCGCACTCGAAGACGCGCTGGGCACAACGCTTTTCGGTAAGTCGGGCCGGGGTATCGTGGCCACGGATTCGGGCGAGATCTTCGCCGTTTACGTGCGCAAGCTGCTCGGGCTGCTCGCGGAGGCGGCCGGGGCGGTGCACGACGCCGATCGCGGACGGGTGCGCATCGGCGCGGTCGCGACGGCCAGTGAGTACGTGCTGCCTGCGCTGATGGCCTCCTTCGCCCAAGCCCATCCGCACGTGGAACTGTCGCTGTCGGTGCTGACGCGCGGCGAGCTGTTCGCCCGCGCCGCCGACCACGTCTTCGATATCGCCCTGGCCGGTCGACCGCCGCGGGGCTCCGGGCTGGTCACCGCCGCCCAGCGGGCCAACCGGCTGGTGCTGGTCGGGCGGCCCGGGCTGGTCGACGATCCGCTCACCACGCCCTGGCTGCTCACCGGGATCGGCTCCGGCACCCGCGACACCACGCTGTCGTTGCTGAGCCGATTACAGGCGGCGCCACCGCTACTCACCCTCGGTACCTCGGGCGCCGCCGTGGCCGCGGCACGCGAGGGGCTCGGCGTCACGCTCGTGCACGAGGAGGCCGCGCGCGAGCAACTCGCCTCGGGAGAACTGGTCTCCTACAGCGTGCCGGGCACCCCTCTCGACCGGCCGTGGCACGTCTGCACAACCCAGGAACCGACCGCGGCGACCCGACTGTTCGTGGCGCACCTGTGCGATCCGGAGCAGGTGAGCGCGGCCGCATTTCACACCCGTCCTCGCCCGAAGGGGTGAGGACGGCGGCGACCGGATGCTCGCATGCTGGTCGTCATGACGACACTCCCCGCCACCGCCCTCGCCGACGTCGCCCAGCAGCTGACCAGCGGCGGCCGCGGCATTCTCGCCGCCGACGAGTCGATCAAGACCATGTCGTCGCGCCTGGAACAGGAAGGGGTTCCCGCGAGCGCGACCGCCCGGCGCGACTACCGCGAACTGCTGCTCACCGCCGACGGTCTGCCGGAATGGATCAGCGGAATCATCCTGTGCGACGAGACCTTCGGCCAGGATCTCGCCGATGGGCGCCCGTTCCCGATCGCGGCGCGCGAACTCGGCGTCCTGCCCGGCATCAAGGTCGACACCGGCACCACCACGCTCCCCGGCCAGGGCGGTGCGCTGATCACCGAGGGGCTCGACGGGCTCGGCGCACGGCTGGCCTCCTATGCCGATCGAGGGGCCGCGTTCGCCAAGTGGCGGGCGGTGTTCGACGTGCACACCATCACCCCCTACTCCGCCGCCGCCAACGGGCACGCGCTGGCCCGCTATGCCGCGCTGTGTCAGCAGCACGGCATCGTCCCCATCGTCGAGCCCGAGGTGCTGTGCACCGGCGACCACGACCTCGCGGCCTCGGCGAAGGCGACACGCCTGGCCCTGAGCGCGGTGTTCACCGAACTCGTCGACGCCGCGGTGGATCTCACCGGCATCGTGCTCAAGCCCAACTTCGTCACCCCCGGTCTGGACGCCGCGGCTGCCCCGCCCGCCGACGTCGCGGCCGCGACCTTCGCCGTGCTGCGTGAGCTGGTGCCCGCCGAGGTGGCGGGCATCGCGTTCCTGTCCGGTGGGCATCCCACCTCGCGGGTGTGTGCTTTTCTGAGCGAGCTCGCCGCCGTCGACGAGCGGCCGTGGCCTGTGACATTCTCCTTCGGGCGCGCGCTCGTGAGCGCGGCCCTGCACACTTGGGGTGGAACGAACTCCGAAGTTCCCGCAGCACACCGTGTTCTGCTCCAGAACTGCCGCAACGCCTCTGCTGCCGCCGAGCACACCGCGTAAGCGGGTCCGCTCGGCAGCCGTCCTGAGCGCGGTGGCAACGCGCAGCAGCGGCGCTACCCCTCGGGCACCGCTGCTGCGTTCGTTGGCCGGTGCCCGCCGCTACTTCAGCGGTAGTTCCACCAGCACCGTGGTTCCGCGTCCCCGCATCGATTCCACGCGCAGCGAGGCTTCGATCAGGGCACAGCGTTCCGCGATCGAGCTCAGGCCGAAATGTTGTTCGCCGTCGGCGTCGGCGGCGCGATGGGCACGCTGCGCGGCCGGGTCGAAACCCGCACCGTCGTCGGAACATCCGAAGATCACCGAGTCGCCGACCCGGCGCAGGGAGAGCACGATCCGTTGCGCATCAGCGTGTTTCACCGCGTTCGCGAGCGCTTCCTGGGCGATCCGGTACAGGGTGGCGGCGGCGTGGTCGGGGATGTCGTCGATGGCGGCGGCGTGATCGACGAGGAATTCGATCGTCGGCGGGCCTTCGCCACTCACCGTGCGCACCAGCGATTCGATCGCGGCGACCAGGCCGAGGTCGTCGAGGACGAGACTGTGCAGGCCCGAGATCGCCGCCCTGGTCGCGTTGTAGGCGAAATCGGCCAGTTCGCGCGCGCTGACGAGTTCGGCGCGGGCCCTGGCGAGATCGCGCAGGCTGGCTCCGTCGGTGACGTCGACGTGGGCGGCGAGTTCGGAGACGGTGAGATCGGCGGCGGACAGGTGGAACGACATCGAGGCCAGGGCGGTGGTGACGCCGTCGTGCAGATCGAAGGCGATGCGCCTGCGTTCGGCCTCCTGAGCGGTGATCGCCTGCTCGACCAGGCGGTCGCGCTCGGTGCGCTGCCGGTTGACGGTGCGGAACAGCCGCTGCGCGTGCAACCACAGGCCGAGCACGCCCGCGTACTGCTGCGCGACGTCGAGGTCGTGCTGCCCGAACGGGTCACGGGGACGGCGGTGCACGGCGAGCACGCCGACCACGTCGCCTTCCAGCCCCGGCAGCGGCAGACACATCCGCGCGACCGTCTGCTGCGGATCCAGACGTAGAAGTCTGCGGTGCAGGGCATTACGTGGCGAGTCGTTGTCGAGCAGCACCGGCGTACGAGTGCGGGCCACCAACCCGGTCACCCCGAATCCGACCTGCAACCGCAACGAACCCGCCGAGGGATGCGAAGGCCACAGATCGACGATGCTCAGATCC
>NZ_JBHWZY010000013.1:0-21204 GCF_042727815.1 Nocardia sp. NPDC060220 | reverse complement strand
ACTTCTCGATCCCTTCGACCACGACGCCGCCGGTGCGCGGGTTGCTCTGCACGAGAGTGTGTTCGACGCTCATATCCGGTCTCCTGCTTCCAAGTGGTCATCGAGCAGTGGCGAGATGATCGACAGTGCGTAGGGATTGGTCATGTCGTCGTGGGTCACGTCGACGTCGTGGTCGGTGATGTCGCCGGTGACGTAGGGCCGCCAGCCGTCGGGGCCCATCCATTCGGCGGGATCGACCGTGGCGCGGAAATAGACGACGTCGCCGTGGTAGACCGGGCGCTGATATCCGGTTCGGGTGCCCGCGGAGGCGTTGTAGGAGCCCGCCATGCGCTCGATCGTGGCCGCGTCGATGAGCTCGACCCCGCCGAGCCGGGCGGTGATGAGCTCGGCCGCTTGTTCGGCGGTCGATTCGGCGGGCACGTCGTCGATGCCGAAGATGGCGCCGAAGGTGTTGATGAAGGCGCCCGGCGACAGCCGCTCGATGGTGTCGCCGTCGATGTCGGCGGTATCGGTGTCCAGCAGTGCCACGACGCCGACCTGCTCGCCCGCCGCCTGCAGTTGCACCGCCATGGCCTGGGCGATGAGTCCGCCGAAGGACCAGCCGAGCAGGTGATAGGGGCCGCTCGGCTGCACCGCGCGGATCTCGCGCACGTAGCGCTGGGCGAATTCCTCGATGGAACGGGCGGAGGGTTCACGGCCGCTGAGGTCGGGTGCTTGGAGCCCGTAGATCGGGCGGCCCGGCCGGAGCTGTTCGGCGAACCCCAGGTAGCTCCACGACATTCCGGAGGAGGAGTGGACGCAGAACAGCGCGGGTCGATCGCCGTCGGGGCGGATCGGTAGCAGCACGTCGAGACCGAGTCCGGTCGGTCCGGGCTCCGCGACCGCTGCCGTGCGCGCGGTCATGGCGGCGGCTTCGTCGGCCGAAGCGAGCTGGGCCGCGGGGGTTTCGGCGAATCGCGCCGCCGCGTCGAGTGCCTCGACCCAGAGGTGCGCGAGTTCGGCGACGTCCGCACGATCCAGCAGCTGTGCCGCGTAACCGAAGTCGGCCTGTAGCCGGTTGCCGACGACCATGGCGTTGATATCGATCGGCGACATGATCGGCACCTCCGGATGCTCGGCCGCCTCGAGCTCACCGAGCGCGTCGGTGGGTAGCCAGCCGAGACCTTCCAGACCGGGCGGTGTGTCGACCGAGGTGTGCCTGCCCAGGTAGTTCACGCAGATCTGGCCGGGGAGCCGGGTCGGAAGATGCTCGGCTGCTTCGGGATTCAGGTAGCGCAGCAGGCTGAATCCGATGCCCTTGTCGGGGACCGTGAGCAGGTCGTGCTTGACCCGGCGGATGGCCGCGCCCATGGCGGGGCCGCCCGCCAGCGCGTCGTCGATGTCGATGTCGGCGAGATCGAGGCGCACCGGGTACAGGTTGGTGAACCAGCCGATGGTCCGCGACAGATCGGCGCCGGGCACGACTTCTTCCTGTCTGCCATGGCCTTCCAGACGCAGCAGCGCCGAGGGCTCGTCCACGCCTCTGCGCGCACGCCAGCGCACCAGCGCCACGGCCAGGGTGGCGAACAGCGCGTCGGTGACACTGCCCTGGAACAGGCGGGGCAGGGTGGTGAGCAGCGCTGTGGTGGTGTTGTCGTCGACCTCGATGTCGAGGCGGCGGACGGTCTGACCCTGATCGGTGCCAGGATCGAGGTGACGGGCGCCGAGCAGCGGGTCGGGGCCGTGCACCACCGCTTGCCAGTACGGGAGTTCGGCGCGGCGCCGCTCGGAACGGGCCTGCTCGGTCATGGCGTGCGACCAGCGCCGCATCGAGGTGCCGATATCCGGGAGGGTCGGGGTGGCGCCCGCCGATACCTGCGCCCAGGCGGCGATCAAGTCCTGCACCAGAATTCGCCACGACACGCTGTCGATCGCGAGATGGTGCGCGACGATGATCAGGCGTCCGGGCCCGGTGTGCGCGCCGGCGTCGCCGACCGGATCCAGCCACACGAACTGCAGGACGACCCCGTCCGCCGGATTCAGTCGGTTCATCGCGGAGTCGAGCTCGGTCTGGGCGTATTCGCGCAGCTCGATCGGGTCGATGGCGGCGTCGAAGGCCGTGCGGTGCACCAGTGCGTCGACCTCGATCGAACCGGGGTCGGCCACGCGCAGCCGCCAGCCGTCCTCGGCTGCCCACAGGCGGGCTCGCAGCATGTCGTGCCGGTCGATCACGGCCGAGACGGTGGCGACGAGTTGCGCGCGTTCGATGCCGACTGGCAGTTCCAGCACCGCGGTCTGGGCGAACCGGTCGAAGTCGCCGCCGCGTTCGACCATGTAGTGCACGATCGGTGTCAGCGGCAGGTCACCGGTGCCCCCACCGGGCAGTTCGGCCAGCGCTTCCACCGTCTCGGCGGCATCGACGGCCGCACCGAGCGCCGCCACCGTGCGGTGTTCGAAGACCTGCAACGGCGTGCAGTGCACGCCGCGCAGCTTCGCCTGGGTCACGAGCTGAATGGCGAGGATGCTGTCGCCGCCGAGGGCGAAGAAGGAGTCGTCGATGCCGACCCGTGCGCGGCCGAGCAGTTCGGCGTAGACCTCGGCGAGGACCAGCTCGGTCGGCGTCTCCGGTGCGCGGTACGGGGTGTCGTCGGTGACGAACACCGGCTCCGGCAGTGCTTTTCGGTCGAGTTTGCCGACGGCGTTGATGGGGATCTCGTCCAGCACCACGAAAGCGGCGGGCACCATGTACGCGGGGAGCGTGTCGGCGGCAAGGGCGCGGATATGTGCGATGTCGAGGTCGGCGCCGGGCATGCGCACCAGGTAGGCGGCCAGGGCGGTGGCACCGGTGGGCCCCGGAACACCCAGCGTCACCGCGAGATCGACACCGTCGACGGCGCCGAGCACCGCATCGATCTCGCCGAGCTCGATGCGCTGGCCGCGCACCTTGACCTGGAAGTCGGTGCGGCCGAGGTATTCCAGCGCCAATCCTGGAGACGTACCAGCGGGGTTCTCGGACAGCGCGGGGCTGTCGGACCGAGTGGCGCCGACACTGTGTACTGGGGTGTTCGTGCGAGTCCACCGGACCAGATCACCTGTGCGATAGAGGCATTCGCCGGGCAGGCCGAAGGGGTCGGCGATGAATCGGGCTGCCGTCAAGCTCGGCCGCGCGTGGTAGCACCGCGCGAGCGCGGTGCCCGCGAGGTACAGCTCACCCGCGACGCCGACGGGTACCGGGCGCAGGCGGTCGTCGAGGACGAGTGCGGACGCACCGCGAACGGGAGCGCCGATGGTCACCGGCTCCGCAGCGGACAGCGGCGCGGAACCTGTTGCCCAGATGGTGTATTCGGTCGGGCCGTACAGGTTGACCATCGTGCGCCCGCCGGCGCCGCCGCACCAGCGCGCGACGAGATCGGGGCCGACCGCCTCACCCGCGACCGCGAGTACCCGCAGGCTCGACACGTCGGCGGGATCAATGGTGGCCAGCGCCGACGGCGTGATCACCATGTGGCTGACCTGCTCGGCGGCGATCAGTTCCGCGAGGGGGGCGCCGCCGAAGACATCCGGCGGGGCGATCACCGAGGCGCCGCCGCAGCCGAAGGCCATGAGTGCCTCGAAGATCGACGCGTCGAAGCTCGGCGAGGCCACCTGCATCACCCGGGCGTGTTCGTCGAGGGCGAGGTCGGTGCGCTGGGAGGCGACCAGGTCGGCCAAGCCGCGATGGGTGACGGTGACGCCCTTCGGGGTACCGGTGGAGCCGGAGGTGTAGATCATCCAGGCCGGGTTCTCGACCCTGATCGGAACCGGTAGTTCCGCGGGGGTGAGGTCCGCGTCGTCGGTGGCGCCCACGCGGGTGGCGAAGGCGGGGTCGTCGAGGATCAGCCAGCGGGTGGTGTCGGACAGCTGCGGCCGGTATGCGGCGAGGGTGATCCCGACTCGCGCGCCGGAATCGGAGAGCATGTGGTCGATGCGGTCCGCCGGATGTTTCGGGTCCACCGGCAGGAACGCCGCGCCCACCTTCGCCGCGGCCCAGATGCCGACGTGGAGCTCGACACACCGTGGGAGACCGAGGGCTACCACAGATTCCGTGTGCGCTCCCGCCTCGATGAGCAACCTGGCCAACTGATTCGACCGGGCGTGCAGCGCACCGTAGGTGATCGTGTCGGATACCTGCGTGGGTTGTGCCGCGGCGTCGGCGGAGGTGGGCTCGGTCGGGGAGATGGTGCCGGTGGCCCGGGTCGCGGTGGCCGTCGTAGTGCCGGCAACCAGGGCTGGTCGGTCGGGGAAGGTCGCGGCGGTGGCGGTGAGCAGGTCGGCCAAGGTCGTCGTGCCCGCGGTAGCGGGGCCGTGGACCGGGACGAGTTCCGCGCGTTCGGATTCGGCGAGGAGGTCGATATCGGCGAGGCGGATGTCGATGTCGGTGAGGACGGTGGCGAGCACCTGCCGCCATCGGGTCGCGAACGAGGTGACGGTGGCGGCGTCGAACAGATCTGTCGCGTAGGTGAGGACGCCGTCGATGCCCGCCGGGCCGGTCTCGTCGAACCGTTCGCGCAGGTCCAGGGTGAGGTCGAAGGCCGAGGATCGGCGGTCGAAGTCCTCGACTTCGAAACGCAGCCCGGGCAGTTCGAGCACCGGTTCGATGAAGTTCTGCAGCGACAGCGACACCTGGAACAGCGGGTGATGGGCGGTCGACCGGGTGGGGTCGAGTGCCGCGACGAGCTGCTCGAACGGTACGTCGGCGTGGCCGAAGGCGTCGAGGTCGGTGTCGCGGACGGTGGCGAGCAGCTGCCGGAAGCCGGTGCCGGGGTCGACCGGCGTGCGCAGGGCGAGGGTGTTGACGAACATGCCGACGAGATCGTCCAGCGCGGCCGCACCGCGACCTGCGATCGGCGTGCCGATGACGACATCGCCGGTACCGGCGAGCCGGGCCAGCAGCACCGCGAGGGCGGCGTGGACGACCATGAAGACGCTGACATTGTTCGCGGCGGCGAAGTCGATCAGCGCACGGTGGGTCTGTTCGTCGACGGTGAAGTCGATATCGTCGCTGCTCATGGTCTGCACCGCCGGACGGGGGCGATCGGTGGGCAGTTCCAGCGCATCCGGTGCGCCGGCGAGTGTTTCGCGCCAATACCGGATCTGCTGGGCGGCAACGGACTCCGAATCCGTCGCGCTGCCGAGAAGCTCGCGATGCCACAGCGCGAAGTCCGCGTACTGCACCGTGAGCGGCGGCTGCGTGGGTGCTGTACCCGACACCCGCGCCGAGTAGGCGGCGACCAGGTCCGCCGCCAGGGGGGCCATCGAGGCGCCGTCGGCGCTGATGTGGTGTACGACGAGGACGATGACATGCACTGACACAGGGTCTTCGGATCGATAGGCATTGCGGGGTCCGGTCTCGGCTGGGTGACTGTTGAGGCGGAACAGGCCGACACGCAGTGGTGCCTGACGGGTGAGGTCGAAGCCGGTGCCTGCCAGTTCGTTGATCTGCTCACGCAGTGGCGCGCCGTCTTCGGTGTCGATCAGCGGCATCGACGGAACCGCGGTGTCGATGCCGACGACGACCTGACGCGGGCCCTCGGCGTCGGCGGGATAGCGGGTGCGCAGGCTCTCCTGTCGTTCGACCACGTCGGCGAGAGCGCGGCGCATGGCTTCCACCTCGAGGGTTCCGGTGAGGCGCAGGGCGATCGCGATGTTGTAGGCCGACGAGTCGGGGTCGAGTTGATTGAGCACCCACATACGCTGCTGGGCGGGGGACAGGGAAATGCGGTCCGGGCGCAGGCGGGGAGCCAGCGCGGGCAGGCCAGGACTGCCCTCGGCGGCGGGGACGACCCGCGCCGACAGTTGAGCGACGCTCGGCGCGTCGAAGAGATCACGCAGCGCGATGGTGGAGCCGAGCGCCGAATTGACCCGGGCGACAACCTTCGTCGCGCTCAGCGAGTTGCCGCCGAGTTCGAAGAAGGACTGGTCGACGCTTACCCGTTCGCTGCCGAGGACATCGGCGAACACCGCGGCGACGGCCTGTTCGATCGGAGTGCGCGGTGCGAGATAGGACTGCTGGGTGGCCGAGAAGTCCGGTATCGGCAGGGCTTTGCGGTCCAGTTTGCCGACCGGAGTGAGCGGGATATCGTCCAGGACGACGACATAGGCGGGCACCATGTATCCCGGCAGTTCCGCCGCGACCTGAGCGCGCAACCGTTCGGTGTCGAGTGCGACATCGGGCACGGCGAGCACGTAGGACACGAGCACGGTGGCGCCCGCCGGTCCTTCGCGTCCGATCGTCACCGCGTAGTCGACCTCGGCGTCGCGCGAGAGCACCGCGTCGATCTCGCCGAGTTCGATCCGCAGGCCGCGAATCTTCACCTGGAAGTCGCTGCGGCCCAGGTATTCCAGGGTGAGCGCGGCGTTCTCGCCCGTGACCCAGCGCACCATGTCGCCGGTCCGGTACATCCGTTCCCCGGCGACGCCGAACGGGTTGGCGACGAACCGGCTCGCGGTCATCTCGAACCGGTTGAAGTAGCCGCGCGCCAGCGCGGGCCCGGCCAGATACAGCTCACCGGCGATGCCGACCGGCACCGGACGCAACCAGCTGTCCAGCACCACCAGTGTCGCACCGCGAATCGGTCCGCCGATCGTGACCGGTTCGCCGGGGAGCAGTTCGGCGGGACCGGTTGCCCAGATGCTGAACTCGGTGGGGCCGTACAGATTCACCATCCGCCTGCCCGCGGCCCACTTCTCGATGAGCTCGGGGGTGGCCGCCTCACCGGCCACCGACAGCACCCGCAGCTCGGTGAGATCGGTGGGCTCCATCGTCGCCAGCGCCGACGGGGTGATCACCGCGTGGGTGACCCGCTCGGTGCGCAGTAGCGTCTCGAGTTCGCCGCCGCCGTAGACCTCCGGCGGTGAGACCACCAGGCGTCCACCTGCGGCGTGCGCGGTCAGCATCTCGAAGACCGAGGCGTCGAAGCTGGGGGAGGCGACCTGGAGTGCGCTGGCGGTCGGGTCGAGCGCCAGGGTTTCGCGCTGGGCGGCAACGAGATTCGCGATGCCGCGATGGCTGAGGAGAACCGCCTTGGGCTTGCCGGTGGAACCGGAGGTGTAGATCAGGTAGGCCGTGTGGTCGATATCGAGCGGGCCGCCGCGTTCGGCGTCGGTGATCGGCGCGTCCGAGACCAGCATGGCGCGGCGCATGGTGTTCAGGTCGTCGAGCAGCAGCCAGTCGATGGACCCGGGCAGGTCTTCGCCGGTAGCCGTCACGGTGACGCCGATCGGGGCCTTCGAATCGGTGAGCATGTGCTCGATCCGCTCCACCGGATAGCTCGGATCCAGCGGGACGAAGGCCGCCCCCGTCTTGGCCAGCGCCCACACGGCGACCACCGATTCCAGCGAGCGGGTGAGCGCGAGCACGACGAAGATTTCGGGCCCGATCCCGCGGCGGAGCAGGACCCGGGCGAACCGGTTGGACCAGGCGTCGAGGTCGCCGTAACTCATTCGCAGCTCGCCCGAACTGACCGCGATCGCGTCGGGATCGATGCGCGCGCCTGCGGTGAGGATGTCGGGCAGCGTGCGCATCGGCAAGGGCGCTGGCCCGTGCACCGGTGCCAGCGTGGCCAGTTCGGCGTCGCTGCAATTTCGCAGTTGCGAAACCAGGGTCTGCGGATTCTCGGCGAGTTGGGTGAGCACCAGGACGAACCGGTCCAGGAGTATCTGTGCCGCAGTGGGTTCCAGCTGATCGGCCATGAACTTCACCGTGATGCGCAAGGCGTCGCCCGCACCGGCCTCGCCGCGCAGCGGAATCACCATGAGGTTCAACGGGTACGGCGTCGCGTCAGTGCCCTCGACATCGAGCACCCGCATGCCCGCGATGTCCAAGGCCTGCGACAGCGCCTCCCGATCGATGGGGTAGGACTCGAAAACGGTGAGCGTGTCGAACAATTCGGCCAGCCCGACAACGCGGTGGATGGCGGCGAGGCCGACGTGCTGGTGGTCCATGAGCCGCGCCTGCTCTGCCTGCACGCGAGCAAGCAGGTCGCAGACCTTTTCCGACGGATCCAGCGTCACCCGCACCGGAACGGTGTTGATGAACAGCCCGACCATCTCCTCGACACCGGGCAGCTCCGGCGGCCGACCGGACACCGTGGCGCCGAACACCACATCGGTGCGACCGGTGAGCATGGCCAGCAGTAGCGACCAACCGGCCTGGACCAGCGTGTTCACGGTCGCACCCGCTTCTCTGGCCGCGGATTCGAGTACCGCGACCGTGGCGGAGGACAGATCGTGCGAGAGCATCGCGGTCTCGGTCGACTCGATGCCGACGAGGGTGGGGACGGCGCGGGTCGGCGTGTCGATCCCGGCCATGGCCTGTTTCCACGCCGACAGCGACGCCTCCGCATCCTGGTCTCCGAGCCAGGACAGGAAGTCGCGGTAGGACGGGGCGGGCGGCAACATCGATGTGTCGCCCGCGGTGACGTACAGGGTGAGCAGCTCCCGCACCAGCAGCGGCGTCGACCAACCGTCCAGCACCAGATGGTGATTGGTCATAATGAGCCGCAACGTTTCCGCGCCGGTCCTGACCAGGGTGAAGCGGAGCAACGGGGGCCGGGTCAGGTCGAAGCGGGTCAGCGCGTCGAGTTCGATCACTCGGTCGAGCTCGCGAGCTCGCTGGTCCTCGTCGGCGATCTCGGTGAGATCTACTTCTTCCCACCGGATCTCGGCGGCGGACAGGACGAGCTGACGCGGGCCGTCGTCGGTCTCGACGAAGGCCACACGCAGGTTCTCGTGCCGATCGACGAGCGCCTGTGCGGCACCGCGCAGCCGGGTGGCGTCGACCGTGCCCGCGAGGGTGAGCAGTGATTGGACCGTGTACCCGTCGGCGGTGTCGGAGTCGTAGAGCGCGTGGAAGAGCAGGCCGTATTGCAGCGGCGATAGCGGCCAGACGTCGGTGAGCGCCGGGTAGGTGTGCTCCCAGCGCTCGATCTGCGGCTGATCGACCGTGACGAGCGTGAAATCCGAGGGGGTGCGGCCACCCGCGTCGCCGGTCGCGGCATGGGTGACGAGTGCGCGCAGGGCCTGCGACCACAGCTCGGCCAACGCGCGCACGTCGGCCTCGTCGAGCAGTCTGCTCGCGTAGGCCCAGGTGACTTCCAGCCCGGCATCGGTCAGCACCGCGTTGATATCGACGACGGCGGCCAACGGGGCTCGGTCGTCGTTGGTCGCGGCGAAACGTCGCGGAACCCAGGGATCGTCGCCGGTCACCGCCCTGCCGAGATAGTTGAAGCTCAGCTGGGGTGTCGGCGCGCCGGCCAGTGCCGCGGCGGACTCGTCGTTCAGATAGCGGAGCAAGCCGAAGCCCACGCCGCGATCGGGGACCGACCGCAACTGCTCCTTGGCGGCCTTGATCGCCGAACCCGCCGCACGGCCACCGGCGAACGCGTCGCCGAGATCGATCCCGGTCAGGTCGAGCGCGACCGGGTACACGCTGGTGAACCAGCCGACCGTGCGCGCGACATCGGCGCCGGGCAGCAGGGATTCGTCGCGGCCGTGGCCCTCCAGCGTCAGCAGTGCGCCGGTGCGGTCGCGCCATCGGCACACGGCCATGGCGAGCGCGGCCAGCAGCACATCGTCGGCGCCGCAATGGAACTGCTCGGGCACGCCGTGCAAGACGGTCTGTGCGACGTCCGAAGGCACCGTCGACTGCCACTGCGCCATCGTGGCGACCACGTCGAGGGCGGGGTCGAAGGCGCAGGCGGTCTCCACTACCGGGTCGGACAGCTCGGAGACGGTAGCCGGCGCGGCGGTCTGGGCCGTGTCGCCGGACCGATCGGAAGGAGTCGAGGTGGTCGTCGCGCGGTCGGCACTGCGACGGTCGGTGCGGGCGAACGGCGGGTCGGGTGTGGCCAGGATTCGCTGCCAGATCGGCAGTTCGTCGAGACGTGTCGCGGCGTTCTCGGGCTGGCTGTGCGCCCAGCGGCGGAAGGAGGTACCGACCGGGTCGAGCGTGCCGCCGAAGGCCGCGGTCGCCAAGTCCGGCAACAGGATTCGCCAGGAGACGCCGTCGGTGACCAGGTGATGCAGGACCAGCCAGCACAGTGGGGCGGCGTCGGCGCGTTCGACCAACACGAACCGGGCAACGACACCCGCGGGGGGATCGAGTAGGTCCGCGGCGTTCTGCAAGGCGCGCTCGACCGCGTCCTCGGTGTCGGCCCGGGTCACCTCGATCAGATCCTCGGCGTCGACCGCACCGGGCTCGGCCACCACCCATTCCCAGCCGTCGGCCGTCGGTCGCAGCGACGAGCGGAGGAGATCGTGCTGGTCGAGCAGCACCTGGAGCGCCGCCGCGAGCCGCGGACGGTCGAAACCGTCGGGCAGCCCGATCAGGACGGCCTGCCCGTAGCGTCCCCAGGTGTCCGGGTGCTCGACCATCGCGTGCACGATCGGGGTGAGCTCCACCGCGCCGACCCCGCCGCCGGGCAGCTCGTCCACCACCGGTACCTGGGTGTCGTCGGCGACAGCGGCCAGCGCGGCGACCGTCTTGCGTTCGAAGACATCGCGGGCGCTGAACGAGATACCGGCGGCCTTCGCCCGCGAGACCAGCTGGATCGACACGATGCTGTCGCCACCGAGCGCGAAGAAACTGTCGTCGACACCGACGGTGCCGAGTCCGAGCACCTCGGCGAAGAGGGCTGCCAACGCTTCCTCGCGCGGCGTGGACGGGGCCCGGCTCGCGACGGTGCGCGCACCGAAGTCCGGTGCGGGCAATGCCTTTCGGTCCACCTTGCCGAGCGGGGTCAGCGGCACCCGGTCGAGCACCATCACCACGGCGGGCACCATATAGGCCGGAAGCGTTTCGCCGACAGCGGCTTTCACCGCTTCTGGATGGACCTCGGCACCCGGCTCGGCCGTGACATAGGCGACGAGCGCGGTCGCGCCGGTCGGCGACTCGGCACCGAGTGTGATCGCGAAGTCGATCTCGGGTAGCCGCTGCAACGCGGCATCGATCTCGCCGAGTTCGATCCGGTAGCCGCGCACCTTCACCTGGAAGTCGCTGCGCCCCTGGTATTCCAGGGTGACGCGGCCCTCGGCGTCGGTCCAGCGCACCAGATCGCCGGTGCGATACATCCGGTCGCCGGGTGCGTGCGGATTCGCCACGAACCGGCTCGCAGTCAAGCCGCTGCGCCGGTGGTAGCCGCGCGCGACACCGGGGCCCGCGAGGTACAGCTCACCCACGGTGCCCGCCGGTACCGGGCGCAGCCACGGGTCAAGGACCAGGCCGCAGACGCCACCGACCAGGCTGCCGATCGTCACCGGGGCGCCGGGCACCAGCGGTTCGCTCAGGGTGGTGGTGATGGTCGTTTCGGTGGGGCCGTACCCGTTGATCAGCGAGCGCCCGGCCCATTTCGCCACCAGTTCCGGCGGGCACGCGTCACCGCCGACCACGATCGTGCGCAGGTCGGGCAGCGTCACCGGGTCGAGTGAACCGACAACCGCCGGGGTGACATTGAGATGGGTGACGCGGTGGGTGCGCAGCACGTGCGCCATGTCCTCACCCGCGTAGGCCGACGGCGGGACCACCGCGAGGGTGGCACCGGCGGCCAGCGTCACCACGATCTCCTCGACCGAGATGTCGAAGCTCGGCGAGACCGCGTGGGCGACCACGGAGTCCGGCTCGACCCCGAACCCGGCCCCCGAACTCGCCGCGAGGTTCGCCAGGCCGCGATGCGAGACCAGCACGCCCTTGGGCAGACCGGTCGACCCGGAGGTATAGATGACGTAGGCGACCTGATCCGCCGCGATCGCGGCCGTGCGGTCGGCATCGGTGATCGGCGCGGGGTCATGGGTGGCGAGTTCGGCGGTGATCGCCGGGTCGTCCAGCGAGAGCCAATCGACCTTGTCGGGCAGCGACTTTCGCGCCTCGTCGACCGTCAAGCCGGTGACCACCCCGCTGTCGTCGATCATGTGCTCGATGCGATCGTCGGGGTAGGTCGGATCGATGGGCACGAACGGCGCACCGGTCTTGGCCACCGCGACGGTGGCGAGCACGGACTCCGCGGACCGCGGAATCGACAGCGCTACCGCGTGTTCAGGCCCCGCGCCGGCGGCGATCAGCAGGCGGGCCAGGCGATTGGTGTAGTCGTCGACCTCGCGATAGCTCAGTGTGTCGTCGGTACCCCAGCGCAGCGCCACCGCGTCCGGGTCGAGCGCGGCGCCCGCCGCGAGGATCTCGGGCAGGGTGCGCGTCGCGACGCCGGCCGGGCCGCGCGCGGGCACCGAGGCCGCCTGCTCGGCATCCGAGAGAACGGGCACCGTCGACAGCGGGGCGTCCGGCCCTGCGACGAGGAACCGATGCAGGAACAGCAGGAATCGCTCGTGATGGCCCGCCAGGTCGGCGTCGCTGTACAGGTTCGCGTTGCCTTGCAGGTCGATGTGGGTGCTCTCGCCGCCGACGCCCGGGTACAGGTTGACGAACAGGTCGTCGATCAGGCCGGAGGTGAGCACGTGGAGCCGCCCGACGACCGGGCCCAACGCGATCTTGGTGTCCACCATCATGAGATTCACGGCGGGGCCGAACGACGCCGCCTCGTCCATCGCCCAGCCGAGATCGCGGACGATGTCCTCCTGGCGGTAGCGCTGGCGTCGCAACGCGCCGGTCAGCTCGCTCTGCACGGCGAGAATCGCCGCCCCGACGGTGGTGGTGGGATCGAGGCGCACGCGTAGCGGCACGACATTGGCGAGCATGCCGCCCGAACGACGCAGGGTCGCCGAGGTCCGTGCGGAGACCGGCAGGCTCAGCACCACTTCCGGCGCGCCGGTCATCGCGGCGAGATAGGCGCCGAAGGCCGCGACCACGGTCGGCGCGACACCCGAATTCACCGATGCCGCAACCGAATCCAGCAGGGCGCCGGTCTCCGCGGGTAGCGCGCCCGATACCCGGTTGGGGTGGGCGTCGACCTCGGCGTCGTGGCCGGCGAGCGTCACCGGATCCGCCAGCGCGGCCAGGTGCTCGCGCCAGTAGTCACGGTCGGTGGTGAAACGGCCGGAGGTGCGGTAGGCCAGATCGGCATCGACGATCTTCTGCAACGGCTCGGCCTTGGTGGCCGGCGGCTCACGGCCGGCGAAGGCGGCGTTGTAGAGCTCGCCGACGCGCTGAACCAGCGCCAGCGCGCCCATCCCGTCCAGGACGATGTGGTGCATGCGCGCGTACCAGAACCAGCGATCCTCGGCGACACGCAGCAGGGCGATGCGGACTAATCGGTCGTGCATCACATCCAGTGGTGCGGTGTACTCGGCGCGCATCCATTCGTGCGCGGCCGCTTCCGGGTCGGGGCGGTCACGTAGGTCCAGTTCGGCCACGTCGTCGTCGAGGGTCAGATCGACGACCTGATGGGGGTGGCCGTCGATATCGACCAGCCGCAGATAGCCGGTACCGAACTCACGACCGGTCCGCTGGACCGCGTCGATCAGCAGCGCGAGGTCGACCGCGCCGGACAGCTCCACGTACTGGGCGATGGAGATGGGGGTATCGCCCGCGATGTGCTGGGCGAACCAGATGCCGCGCTGGGCGGCCGACAAGGGAAAAGGGCCTTCGGGTGCGACGGCATCCGACGCATGCGAAGAGGACTGGATCATGAGCGAACCTGCGTTCTCATGTCTGGAGCTGGGCGTTCACCTCTGGTTCCCGACCGTCGGGTAGCTACCTGGTAGGTAGTACCCGCCGTTGCGTACTGCGCTCTATGTTCATTCTGAACCTGTATCGAGCGCATCGGAATGGGTTCAGCAGACTGCGCGCAGTTCCGTGGCCGCCAGCGGCGCGTCGGAGGTGACCAGATAGCGCTGCAGGGTCGAGCGGTCGTCGAGCACCAGCCAGTCGGCGCCGCCGCCGAGTTCGCCCCGGCGGGCCTTGGTGGTGATCCCGAATCCTGCGCCGGGGGCGGTGGACGCGCCCTCGGCCTGCGACACCGGGATCGCACCGATCTTGCGCACCGCGGCCTCGGCGACCACCGACTCGATCCGGGGGTCGACAGCGAGGGCGATCCGGTCGCCGGCGTCGGCGCCACGGGTGAGCAGCAGCCGGGCCAGGCGGTTCGCCCAACGGTCCAGATCGGCGTCGGCGAGCTGACCGGCGACCGGCGCGCCGGAGCGGCTGCGCATCGGGATGACGTTGCCGGCGGGTGCGGTGACCAGGGTGCTCATCGTGTTCCCCTTCGAAGGCTTGACGGGTGTCTGTGGGTACACCTCTAATCTCGTCCTCGGGAGGGGGATCCGACAGCAACCCCAGCGTTGATGCACCGACTCCCAGGGGGATCGATTACCACCCCTGGGTGGGCGAACCCCGGCGGCGGCGGCCTCGTGCACGCACCGCCGACCGCCGTGGGGCTCGCCTCAGCGGGCGTTTCCGCCGATGCTGAAATGCGCGCCGGTGGGGTCGATCAGCCCGGCGAGGCGCCCGTAGGGGGTGTTCATCGGTTCGAAGGCGATGGTGCCGCCGAGGGCCACCGCGTGTTCGGCGGACTTGTCGACGTCGTCGGCGCCGAAATAGACCGTCCACGAGCCGGGTACGCCCTCGGCGAGGTGACCGTTGGCGTCGAGGACGCCGCCGCCCATGGGAGGAACGGTGTGGATGGTGGTGTAGCGGAAGTCCGCGGTGTCGGCGATCGTCAGGGTGTCGCGCCAGCCGAAGACGTCGCGGTAGAAGACCAGCGACTCGTCGTAGGCGCGGGTCATCAGCTCGAACCAGGACGGGACGCCGACGTGGTCGGTCCAGGTCCCGTCCGCGACGATGCCGACCGCGTCGAAGCCGGCGAAGGTGTCGGCCTGCCAGACGCCGACACCGATTCCGCCGACATCGGCCAGTACCGCCATCGCACCGAGATCGGCGATCGCCATCGGCTCGACGATCACATTGCCGCCCGCCGCGCTCGCCGCGGCTGTCGTGGCCAGGGCATCGGGGGAGTTCAGATAGACGGTCCAGCGGTCCGGATACGGGTCGCCGGGATCGTCGTGGCGGCCCATCGCACCCGCCACCGCCCGCCCGTCCTTGCGCAAGGTGGTGTAGCCGCCGAATTCCTCGCCGCCGCGTTCGGCGGTCCAGCCGAACAACTCGCCGTAGAAGGCGATCGCGCGGTCGAGATCGGTCGTGTAGAGGTCGACCCAGGTGGGATCGCCGGGTTTCGGGCTGAACGACATGACTTCTCCTCGGCTGAAGGGGTAGCGCGTCAGCGACGCTGGCATGTTCGCGCGTCGGCATCGATCATGACGCGCCGACCGCCGAAAAGTCATCGCCGACAACCGTTGCACCCACGCGACCTGCGGAGGAAGATCGGGATCGCGAACTACGGCGCGCCGAATACGACACAGAGTAGGACCCGCGCGGAATGCTGCGGCAGCACGGTTTACGATTCACTCCAACGCATGTCTGCTGCTGTCCGTCATCGAGGCGCGGCCGGCTCTGCGAGTGACGTACAGGCATCTTCAGGAGGATCAGTGACTGCGGTAGAGCCCAGGCCAGTCCCTCAGTTGGAAGCGACTCGACCGTATCCGGCCCGGACCGGTCCGAAGGGCTCGTTCCTCTACAAGGCGGTCACCACCACCGACCCCAAGGTGCTCGGCACCATGTACTTGGTGACGGCGATCAGCTTCTTCATGATCGGCGGCCTCATGGCGCTGCTCATGCGTGGTGAGCTCGCACGTCCGGGTCTGCAGTTCCTCTCGCCCGAACAGTTCAACCAGCTGTTCACCATGCACGGCACGATCATGCTGCTGTTCTACGCGACGGCGATCGTGTTCGGCTTCGCCAACATCGTCCTGCCGCTGCAGATCGGCGCCCCTGACGTCGCCTTCCCGCGACTGAACGCGTTCAGCTACTGGCTGTACCTGTTCGGTGCCTCCATGGCGACCGCGGGCTTCGTGACCCCCGGCGGCGCGGCGGACTTCGGCTGGACGGCTTACGTGCCGCTGACCGACATCCTGCACTCGCCCGGTGTCGGCACCGACCTGTGGATCCTGGGTCTGGCCGTCTCGGGTCTGGGCACCATCCTCGGTGGCGTCAACATGCTCACCACCGTGGTCTGCCTGCGCGCACCCGGTATGACCATGTTCCGCATGCCGATCTTCACCTGGAACATCGCGGTCACCTCCGTGCTGGTGCTGCTGGCGTTCCCGCTGCTCACCGCGGCGCTGTTCGGGCTTGCCTACGACCGCCACCTGGGTGGTCACATCTACGACCCGGCCACCGGCGGCATCCTGCTCTACCAGCACCTGTTCTGGTTCTTCGGCCACCCCGAGGTCTACATCATCGCGCTGCCGTTCTTCGGCATCGTGTCGGAGATCTTCCCGGTGTTCAGCCGTAAGCCGATCTTCGGTTACACCACGCTGGTCTACGCGACGCTGGGTATCGCGGCGCTGTCGATCGCGGTGTGGGCGCACCACATGTACGCCACCGGCGCGGTGCTGCTGCCGTACTTCTCCTTCATGACCTTCCTCATCGCGGTCCCGACCGGTGTGAAGTTCTTCAACTGGATCGGCACCATGTGGCGTGGTCAGCTGACGTTCGAGACACCGATGCTGTGGTCGATCGGCTTCCTGGTGACCTTCCTCTTCGGTGGTCTGTCGGGCGTCATCCTGGCCTCGCCGCCGCTGGACTTCCACGTCACCGACTCGTACTTCGTCGTCGCGCACTTCCACTACGTGCTCTTCGGCACCATCGTGTTCGCGACCTTCGCGGGTATCTACTTCTGGTTCCCGAAGATCACCGGTCGCATGATGGACGAGCGTCTGGGCAAGTGGCACTTCTGGACCACCTTCGTCGGCTTCCACACCACCTTCCTGGTCCAGCACTGGCTGGGCGCCGAGGGCATGCCGCGTCGCTACGCCGACTACCTGCCGTCCGACGGTTTCACCACGCTGAACACGATCTCCACGATCGGCGCGTTCATCCTGGGCTCGTCGATGCTGCCGTTCATCTGGAACGTCTTCAAGAGCTTCCGCTACGGCGAGGTCGTCACGGTCGACGACCCGTGGGGCTACGGCAACTCCCTCGAGTGGGCCACCACCTGCCCCCCGCCGCGCCACAACTTCTACGAGCTGCCGCGGATCCGGTCCGAGCGCCCCGCGTTCGAGCTGCACTACCCGCACATGGTCGAGCGCATGAAGGCCGAGGCGCATGTCGGCTGGGGCTCGGGTAAGCACAGCACGCACGTGTCCGAAGGCGCGCTCGCGAAGAAGTAGGACACCACCGAACGACAGGGTGTGCACCTGCTGGGTGACCAGCGGGTGCACACTCTTTTTGTGGGTAATCGAACGGAGCAGATCGACTTGGCCGACACCACAGTTCTCGTGACCGTCACCGGCCCCGACCGACCAGGCGTCACCTCGGTGCTGCTGGCGACGTTGTCCCGGCATCAGGTGAGCTTGCTGGACGTGGAGCAGGTGGTCATCAGGGGTCGACTCACCCTCGGGGTGCTGGTGTCGTGCCCCAACGACCCCGAGGCGTTGCAGGACGAGCTAGAAGAGGCGATGAACACCGTCGGCATGCAGGTCGACGTGTCGGTCGACGCGCAGATCGGCAAGCCGCCGATGTCCACGCACGCGGTCGTGGTGCTCGGCGCCCCGGTCACCGCGAAGGCATTCAGCGCCATCTCGCGCGAACTCGCCACCGGTGGCGCCAATATCGACTCCATCCGTGGCATCGCCGACTACCCGGTGACCGGGATGGAACTGATGGTCACCGCGACCGACACCAGCGACGAAGGCGACGCGCGGCTGCGCACCGCACTGGCCGAGGTGGCCGTCGCCGAACGGGTCGACATCGCGGTGGAACGGGCGGGGCTGGCCCGCCGGGCCAAGCGCCTCATCGTGTTCGACGTCGACTCCACCCTGATCACGGGCGAAGTGATCGAGATGCTGGCCGCGCACGCCGGCGTCGAAGACCAGGTCCGCGAGGTCACCGAGGCCGCGATGCGCGGCGAGCTCGACTTCGCCGAATCGCTGCGTCAGCGCGTGGCCACCCTCGAGGGCCTCGACGAGTCGGTGATCGAGGAGGTCGCCGACCGGATCGAGCTCACCCCGGGCGCGCGCACCACGATTCGCACCCTGCGCAGGCTCGGCTTCCGCTGCGGTGTGGTCTCCGGTGGGTTCCGGCAGGTGATCGAGCCGCTCGCACACGAGCTGGAGCTCGATTTCGTGCAGGCCAACACCCTGGAGATCATCGACGGCAAGCTCACCGGGCGGGTCGTCGGCGAGATCGTCGACCGGGCGTTCAAGGCGACCGCGCTGCGCAAGTTCGCGGCCGAGGCGGGGGTGCCGATGGAGCAGACCGTCGCGGTCGGTGACGGCGCCAACGACATCGACATGCTCAACGCGGCCGGGCTCGGCGTGGCGTTCAACGCCAAGCCCGCGCTGCGCGAGGTGGCCGACACGGCGCTGTCGCACCCCTACCTGGACGCGGTGCTGTTCATCCTCGGCGTCACGCGCGACGAGGTGGAGGCGGCCGACGCGCGTGACGGTGGCGTACGACGGGTTCCGCTGCTCGGCCGGTAGCGTCACGCGGAATCGCGACCTCACCGACGTAGAGTGACCGCACAGGCACGTCGTCACCGCTCGTCACCGGGAGGTTGTTGTGCGCAGGTCATTTCTCGTCCTGGTCGCCCTGGCGGGGCTCGGCGGATCGACCGCCGGATGCGGTGGCGACGAGACCGAACCGTATGACGTCACCCTCCAGCCGACCGCCGTTGCGCAGTCCGCGGCTGATCCGCTGACGATCGAGCTGTTCGCCAACGGCAGCACGGTGGTGGCCACGGTGGGCCAGCGCCTGCTGGTACGTCTGCCGCGGGATCCCGCGTCGACCGGCGAGTGGGGGATGGTCAATGCCGAGAAGGGCATCCTGATCGCCGACGGTGGGCCGACCAGCGAGGGCAACGCCACGGTGTGGCCGTTCCGGGCGATCGAGCGGGGGGTGACCTCGCTGCAGTTCACCTACGGGCCGGCCAGCGAACCATCGATCGGCCCCGAGCCGACCTTCATGGTGGATATCCGGGTGAGCTGAGCCGGGTCGGCGCGCGGCCACGCTCGCCTCCGGGAAAGGCCCGGGAAGGCCACGCGCCCGCGCTATTAGGCTGGCGGGCGGACTGGTGTCGATCGAACGGGTGTTGTGGCATGGGTAGTGGGTTGGAAACCGAGGAGCAGGCCGAGGCCCCGGTCCGCGACGAGGCGGCCGAATTCGCCGCTCGGCACGCGGAGTTGGCGCAGGGCTACGGCGGCGGCGGCGACCCCGGCGACCCGGCGATGGTGCAGGCGATGCAGATGGTGCTGCACATCCCCAAGGCTGATCCGCCCGCCCGCAGCGCACTGCTGGAAGCGGCTGCCGCCGCGGCGGTCGCGGTGTGCCTCGACCCGCGTTCGGGACCCGGCGGGGAGTGGGAGCCGCGGTACCTCGCGTGGAAGCGGTCGCGGATCAGGAAGGTCGCCCGGCGGGCGCGTGGTGCGCAGTGGGTGGCCGCGGGAGACGTCGACGGTGTGACGGTCGAGGTCGACGGCGCGCAGGCCCGTGCGTTCGTTCCCGGCCCGGTCGGGGAGATCGATCAGCGCATCCGCAAACTCCAGATCGGCGGTACCGATCTCGACCACGACGAGCCGGGCCCGGCGGATCCGGCATCGCCGGTGCTGTGGGTGAACGCGGCGCTGGAGATGTCGGTGGGCAAGGCAGCGGCGCAGGTCGGGCACGCGAGCATGCTGCTGGCGGGTGCGTTGCCCGTGGACGCGGCGGCCGCGTGGGCGGCCCGCGGATTCCGCTGCGCGGTGCGCGACGCCGGCGAACAGCAGTGGGCGGGGTTGGTGGACGAGGTGGCGGCGGGTCGTGCGGTGGCTGTGCGCGATGCCGGTTTCACCGAGGTGGCGCCCGGTTCGATGACGGTGATCGCGGTGCCGCCACGGGAGTGATCGCCGCGACACGCGCGACGCGAATCCGGCGGTTGGGTTGCGGTTTTCGCGACTCGCCGCGATAACGCGGTGTGGCGGCAGCGCCTCGCGGGTATACGTAACCGACAGCCGTGCACGTCGAGGTACAGGGAGGTTCCGCGATGATGACGACGATTGTGGTGATCCTGATCGTCTGGGTTGTGCTGTCGGTGCCGGTCTCCTTCGTCGCCGCGCGGATGTTGCGCAGCGAGGTTCGCAGCACGGGTGACCCGTCGACGACCAGGATCGACGAATCTCGCACGGGCCGGTCGCTGCGCTGAGAGCCCGCGTGGGCCAAGATGGAGCGCGTGTCGCAACCCGATCCCGATCTGCTCATCGACTTCTCCGATGTGACCATCCGTCGCTCGGGCCGAACCCTCGTCGGCCCGGTCTCCTGGCAAGTAGAGCTCGACGAACGCTGGGTGGTGCTCGGCCCGAACGGCGCGGGCAAGACCTCGCTGCTGAGAATGGCCGCCGCCGAACTCCATCCGACCTCCGGTCACGCGAATCTGTTGGGGGAGACGCTCGGTCGCGTCGACGTCAGCGAATTGCGGCCACGTATCGGACTGTCCTCGGCGGCGGTGGCCAGCCGCATCCCGGTGGACGAGAAGGTCAGTGACCTGGTGGTCTCGGCCGGCTACGCGGTGCTCGGCCGCTGGCGCGAGCGCTACGAGGACATCGACACCGAACGCGCGGTCGACATGCTGGAAACCCTCGGCGCCGAACACCTTTCCGACCGCACCTACGGCACCCTGTCCGAAGGCGAACGCAAGCGGGTGCTCATCGCGCGCGCCCTGATGACCGATCCGGAACTGCTGCTGCTCGACGAACCGGCCGCGGGCCTCGACCTGGGCGGGCGTGAGGAACTCGTCGAACGTCTCGGCGATCTCGCCGCCGACCCCGACGCGCCCGCGATGGTGCTGGTGACCCATCACGTCGAGGAGATCCCGCCCGGCTTCACTCACGCGCTGCTGCTCAAGGAGGGGGAGGTGGTCGGCCAAGGTCTCCTGGGCGATGTACTCACCGCCGAGAATCTGAGCAACGCCTTCAGCCAGTCGATCGCGCTCGATCGGGTCGACGGGCGGTGGTTCGCGCGGCGGGCTCGTCGTTCGGGCGGGCACCGGCGCCGCAACTGAGCGCCGGCTCGCCGCGCTGACTCGCGGGCGCCGATTACGCGCACCGGCGCCCGGGCTGACCTGGCTGGGCGTCCGGTCGCCGGGAATCCCGGCTCACGGTCGACCAAGCGGGCGTTAGGGTGCTGAGAGGGCTGCGCTCGAAGGAGAC